>JAFUTK010000070.1 GCA_017471405.1 Ruminococcus sp. | reverse complement strand
TATGAGAAAGTACATATTCGTTACCGGCGGAGTTGTCTCCGGGCTGGGAAAGGGAATAACCGCGGCATCGCTGGGACGTCTGCTTAAAGCGAGAGGTCTTGTGGTGGCGGCGCAGAAGCTGGACCCCTACATCAACGTTGACCCCGGCACTATGAGCCCCTATCAGCATGGGGAGGTCTATGTCACCGAGGACGGCGCCGAGACCGACCTTGACCTTGGCCACTATGAGCGCTTCATCGACGAGGACCTAAACAAATACTCCAACCTCACCACCGGCAAGGTCTACTGGAACGTGCTCAACAAGGAGAGGCGGGGAGAGTATCTGGGCTCAACGGTGCAGGTAATTCCCCACATCACCAATGAGATAAAGGAGTTCATCTACTCCGTCGGCAAAAAGACCGATGCGGACGTCATCATCACCGAGATAGGCGGCACCATTGGCGATATCGAGTCCCAGCCATTCATTGAGGCGGTGCGGCAGATATCCCTTGAGGTGGGAAGAGAGAACGCGCTGTTTATCCACGTTACTCTTGTGCCCTTCCTCTCCGGCTCGGACGAGCACAAGTCAAAGCCCACCCAGCACTCTGTCAAGGAGCTGCAGGGCATGGGCGTTCACCCGGACATCATCGTGCTGCGCTGCGACGAGCCGCTGGAGCCCTCTATATTCCAGAAGATAGCCCTCTTCTGCAACGTCAGACCTGAATGTGTAATTGAGAACATCACCCTCCCCGACCTGTACGAGGCACCGCTGATGCTGGAGCGCTCCCACTTCTCAGAGGTGGTCTGCGAGAGACTTGGTATTACCGCTCCCCGCCCGCAGCTGGACGAATGGCGGGCTATGGTGGAGCGCATCAAGTCGGCGGAGACGGCAACGACTATCGCCCTTGTGGGCAAGTACACTGAGCTGCACGACGCTTACCTCTCGGTAGCCGAGGCTCTGCGCCACGCGGGCTACTCCATCGGCACCCACGTTGATATCCGCTGGGTGGATTCGGAAAAGCTCACTGAGGATAATATAGCACAGGCTCTTGCGGGAGCCGGAGGCGTTATCGTTCCCGGCGGCTTCGGAGGCCGGGGCATCGAGGGAATGATAACCGCCATAAAGTACGCCAGAGAAAACGATATCCCCTTCTTCGGCATCTGTCTCGGTATGCAGCTGGCGGTCATCGAATATGCGAGAAACGTCTGCGGCATTGCGGACGCCGACTCCGGCGAGTGGAACGAGGTCTGCAAGAACAAGGTCATCGACTTTATGCCGGGTCAGAGCGACACCATCGACAAGGGCGGCACGCTTCGTCTGGGGGCTTACCCCTGCGTTATCGCGGAGGGCACCACCATGAGCCGCTGCTACGGCAAGACCGAGATAAGCGAACGCCACCGTCACCGCTACGAGCTGAACAACGCCTACCGGGAGGCTCTCACCGCGGCGGGTCTGACCTTAGGGGGCATCTCCCCGGACGGCAGACTGGTGGAGACCGTTGAGCTCACTGAGCGGGATTTCTACGTCGGGGTGCAGTTCCACCCGGAGTTCAAGAGCCGTCCCAACCGCCCGCATCCGCTGTTTGCGGGGTTCGTGAGCGCGGCGGCGAAAAGGAGCGCTAAATGAGCGGGCTTCACGAGGAATGTGGCATCATCGGGATATACTCTCCAGACAAGGCACCCCTTGCCGAAACGGTCTATTACGGCCTCTACGCCCTCCAGCACAGAGGACAGGAGGGCTGCGGCATTGCAGTCTGTGAGGAGGGTGTCATCTCCGCTCACAGGGATATCGGTCTGGTGGGGGAGGTGTTCACCCCTTCGGTGCTTTCGTCCCTCCCGCAGGGGAATATGGCGGTGGGGCACGTTCGCTACTCCACCACCGGCGGCAATGAACGCCGCAACTGCCAGCCGATAGTTGTCAACCATATGAAGGGCCGCATGGCGCTGGCCCACAACGGAAACCTCTCCAACGCCGCCGAGCTGCGGCGGGAGCTGGAGCTTTCCGGGGCTATCTTCCACACCACCTCCGACACCGAGACCATCGCCTACATGATAACAAGGCAGCGGCTTATCACCTCCTCAATTGAGGAGGCGGTGATGAGGGTCATGGACATCATCGAGGGAGCATATTCTCTGGCGGTGATGTCCCCCACAAAGCTGATAGCGGTGAGAGACCCCTTCGGATTTAGGCCGCTGTGCTTCGGCACTCTACCGGACGGCTCATACATCATCGCATCGGAAAGCTGTGCGCTGACCGCTGTGGGAGCCACATTCGTCCGGGATCTGGAGCCCGGGGAGATGCTGGTGTTCTCCAAAGAGGGCGTTACCTCCCTGCGGACCCACTGCAACGAAAAGCCCCGGCGCACCTGCATATTTGAATACATCTACTTCGCCCGCCCCGATTCGGTAATTGACGGGATATCCGTTCATCAGGCGCGGCTGCGGGCGGGGAGGATACTTGCCAAGCGATGTCCCGCAGATGCGGATATCGTCATCGGAGTGCCCGACTCGGGGCTGGATGCGGCGCTGGGCTTTTCACAGGGCTCCGGCATACCCTACGGCATCGGGCTCATCAAGAACAAGTACATTGCCCGCACCTTCATATCTCCCACCCAGTCCTCCCGCACCGACAAGGTGAGGATAAAGCTCTCGGCAGTGGAGAGCGAGGTCAGGGGCAAGCGGGTAGTGCTGGTGGACGATTCCATAGTTCGGGGCACCACCGGCGGACGGATAGTCTCCCTGCTGAGGGAGGCGGGAGCTAAGGAGATACACTTTAGGGTATCTGCGCCGCCCTTCCTGCACCCCTGCTACTACGGCACCGATATCGACTCGGAGGACTGCCTTGTGGCCTGCCGCCACACTCCGGAGGAGATAGCCAAGATGATGGGCGCCGACAGCCTGGGATACCTGCCCATTACCGAGCTGGGGGAGCTAAACCTCCACTCCGGCTGCTGCAAGGCCTGCTTTAGCGGAAAATATCCCACCCCCGTACCCAAGGAGGTACACAAGGACAAATACGAAATGAAAATACAGGAGTGACCTATAATGCTTACACCCAACATGAACTACTCCCACCTGAAAAGCTCCTATCTGTTCTACAACATAGCGCAGAAGACCAAGGCTTATCTGGCGGAGAACCCAGACAAGCACCTCTACCGCCTCGGCATCGGCGATGTGTCTCTGCCGCTTTGCGACGCGGTCATCAAGGGGCTGCACACCGCTGCCGACGATCAGGCGAAAGCCGACACCTTCAACGGCTATATGCCCGAATGTGGCGCACCCTTCCTGCGCACCAAGGTGGCAGACTACTACCGCGCAAGGGGCCTCTCCCTTGAGGACGACGAGGTGTTCATTTCCAGCGGAGCCTCTGACGAGCTGGGAGATATTCTTGATATCTTTGACCGCTCCAACCGCTCGCTGATAATCGAGCCTGCCTACCCCGCCTATGTTGACGCCAACGTTATGGGCGGGCGGGAGATAGTGCACCTCCCCTCCTCGAGAGACAACGGCTTCCTGCCCCTGCCGGACGAGATCACCGACGCGGAGCTTATCTACATCTGCTCCCCCAACAACCCTACGGGAGCGGTGTTCAGTAAGGAGCAGCTTAAGGTCTGGGTGGACTGGGCCAATGAGCGGGGCTCGGTGATACTGTTCGATGCGGCCTATGAGGCCTTTATCGAGGACGAGACCCTGCCTCACTCCATCTTCGAGATAGAGGGCGCCCGCACCTGCGCTATCGAAATTTGCTCGCTCTCAAAGACCGCCGGTTTCACCGGCACCCGTCTGGGCTACACCGTTATCCCCAAGGAGCTTGTGAGAAACGGCATGAGCTTCAACGATATGTGGGTGCGCAACCGCACCACCAAAACCAACGGCGTCTCCTACATTATCCAGCGGGCAGCAGCGGAGGTCTTTACCCCGGAGGGTCAGCGGCAGATACACGCAAACATCGACATCTACAAGCAAAACGCCCGCACAATAATGAAGGCTCTGGACGAGCTGGGCATCTGGTACACCGGCGGAAAGAACGCCCCCTACATCTGGCTGGAATGTCCGAGCAAAATGGGCTCCTGGGAGTTCTTCGACCTGCTGCTTGAAAAGGTTCAGGTCATCGGCACACCCGGCGAGGGCTTCGGAAAGTGCGGCGAGGGCTTCTTCCGCTTCTCCACCTTCGGCAGCCCGGAGGACACACAGGAGGCCGCAAGGCGGCTGGTTAGCTTGCTGGGATAAAATGCAGGAGCTGGTCGGATAAATTGCATGTAAGTTGTGAAAATCTGACAAAAAACTCCAAAAATGCAATTTGACATTCTCTGTTATGCAGAATTTGCGCCCTACGGCTTGACAATCCCGGCATAAAAGAGTATAATGAACACAACAGAGGCAAGGAAGTCTTTACGCAAGCTCCCGGCCTCTGTTTTTATATTTTTCAAATGGCAACGGCGTCATCGTTTTTTTACCGGTGATGCCTTATTTTGTTGGGAGGAGATAAGCGTGAATATTTAGCTTTTATTATATCGGCGGGAAAGCATATTCACCGCCGCAGGCGGTGGGATATGTTTTCCCGCACCTCCCCCGAGCCGCCCGGCGGCGAGGGGCAGCGAAAGGGCAGGTCCTCTTCGCCGTCAAGAAAAAATGAAAGGAAGAAAACACTATGACAGTCGAATTTTGGTTCCTGATAGGAGCCGCGCTCGTCTTTTGGATGCAGGCGGGCTTTGCAATGGTAGAAACGGGCTTCACCCGAGCTAAAAACGCAGGAAACATCATAATGAAGAACCTGATGGATTTCTGCATCGGAACAGTGGTGTTCTCGCTGCTGGGCTACACCCTTATGATGGGTGAGGACAGCCTCTGCGGGCTCATCGGTCTGCCTAATATGAATATGTTCACCCACTTCAAGGAATTCATCGCCTCCCCCGGCGACGGCTCCTTCACTGGCGCTTCTACATTCGTGTTCAACCTGGTGTTCTGCGCCACCACAGCCACCATCGTTTCCGGCTCTATGGCGGGACGCACCAAATTCTCCAGCTACTGCCTCTACTCCGCGATAATCTCGCTGGTGGTATATCCCATTGAGGCGCACTGGATCTGGGGCGGCGGCTGGCTCTCGCAGTGGGGCTTCCACGATTACGCCGGCTCCTGCGCTATCCATATGGTAGGCGGCATCGCCGCACTTATCGGAGCGATCTTCGTAGGGCCCCGTCTCGGCAAGTACGAGCGCGACAAGGACGGCAAGGTAGTCAAGGTAAACGCTATTCCCGGACATTCCATCACGCTGGGCGCTCTGGGCGTATTCATTCTCTGGCTGGGCTGGTACGGCTTCAACGGAGCCGCCGCCACAAGCGTTTCGGAGCTGGCCTCGATATTTATGACCACCACCATCGCTCCCTCAGTTGCAACTGTAGTTACGATGTGCTACACCTGGCTAAGAAACGGCAAGCCCGATGTTTCAATGTGCCTGAACGCCTCCCTTGCGGGACTGGTAGCAGTTACCGCAGGAACCGATGCATATGACGCTATCGGCGCAGCTGTTGTAGGTCTTGTCTCCGGCTTCCTGGTAGTATGGGTAGTTGAGCTGCTTGACCTTAAGCTCCACATCGACGACCCTGTGGGCGCCGTAGGCGTGCATATGGCAAACGGCATCTGGGGCACCATCGCAGTAGGACTTCTCTCCAACCCCGACGCCCCCGCAGGACTTGACGGCCTCTTCTACACCGGCAAGGCCACACAGCTTGTAAAGCAGCTGGGAGGCTTCGGCTCGGTAGCTGCCTACGCCGCAGTTATGATGATAATCACCTTCGGACTTATCAAGAAGCTCCACGGTCTGCGCACCTCCGCCGAGGACGAGATCATGGGTCTGGATATCTCCGAGCACGGTCTCCCCAGCGCATACCCCGACTTCATGCCCTCCGTTCACAAGTACACCACCTATGAGGAGTATGCCGACGCCACAGTCGTAACAGGCGACACTCCCGAGGCGGAGGCTGTCCCCGTTGCGAAGCTCCCCAGCTTCGTGGAGGAAGGCACTCCCAAGCTCACAAAGGTAGAGATCGTCTGCAAGGAGGCAAAGCTCGACAAGCTGAAAAACGCTATGAGCAAGCTGGGCATCACCGGTATGACAGTATCACACGTTATGGGCTTCGGCACACAGAAGGGCAAGCCGGAATATTACAGAGGCGTGCCGGTTGAGGTAAACCTGATGCCCAAGGTACAGGTTGATATAGTTGTCAGCAAGGTTCCTGTCAGAAGCGTTATCGAGACCGCCAAGAAGGCTCTCTACACCGGCCACATCGGCGACGGCAAGATCTTCGTTTACGATGTTGAGAACGTTGTAAAGGTCCGCACCGGCGAGGAAGGCTTCGACGCTTTGCAGGACAGCGAGTGATATCAGGATATAATGATTTGAAAAGATTGAACCGGCAGGAGACTTCTCCTGCCGGTTTTTTGTGTGAGAATACGTATTCTCTTGGCATACTGCCTAAACTCAAAGCCTCTGCATTGTGCACAACGGAGAATATTTCGTCATAGGCAGTAAATTTTTGCGGAAACCGGATTTTTTGTTGTATATGTTTTCAGAAACATATTTAAGGAGGTTTCCCTATGAAAAAACTGTAATGACCATGGCGCTTGCCGCCCTGCTGCTGGCGGGCTGCGCCGAGACCCCTGAGGACGTAAAGAGCCGCGCCGAGGAAAGAGAGGGCTTGATAAGCGGGGCATCTTCCGAAACGGAAACACATTATGCCGAGATAAGCTTTGTCCCGGTATCCGAGCTGGCGGCTGACGCCGAAAATGCCCTCGCAGGAAAATACTCGAATTTCAAGCTGCGGGAGGGCTTGACCGTTGAAGTGAATGACGAGTATATCCACTGTGATTTCAAGCACAGGGAGAATTTCTCTCAAAACGGCGAACGCCTTGCAAAGCTGTTTTTCTCCGAGGAGGAGCTTTCAAAGGTAAAGATTGAGACCGTAACTGAACGTCTGACCGGGTTCATCGACGAAAACGGCGACCCTGACCCTAATATGGTGACCTCCTCCGGCTTCCGGGATGAGGACGAAAAGCTGCATTTCTATGCCGTAGATAACGGGCAGTTGGTTTTTATGAAGCCGCAGTTCTTTGAGACCTTCGGAATAGCGCCGGTAATAGCCCGCTATAATCTTGATATCGACAAGGAGCTTTCAGAAAGCTATACTCTCGGAGAAAAAGAGATCACCCCCGCAGAGGCTGCCGAAAATGCACAAAGGTGGCTCGATGAGGTCTACAAGCCGCAGGTCGAGCCGGAATATGATTTTAAGGTCGAGAGGGTCTATTTCTGCGGGGAGAACGAAACCGAAAACATACATATCTATGCATATAAGACCTACAACGGAGTCAGACTTGACAGCCTTACGCCAAGACTGACGGAGCATATGATATCCGGCGAGACTGAGACCTTGGAAATGGTGACCGATAACGGTGTGGACTACGGCTGGCTCTCCACCGCAGACGGCACAGTTGTCCCAATCGAGGGTCAGAAGGTGGAAAAGCTTGCCTCTCTTTCCAGCGTTCTGGGCTATATCGAAAACACCTTCACAGACTTCAACGAGCCCTTAAGCATAGACAAGATACAGCTTGTTTATATCATTGAACCGATGTACGATTCCGAGCTGGGAAAAAAGGTCAGATACGATACAGTAGGTTCAAACAGCAAGGGCAGCCTTGCGTGGCAGCTTGTTATTGATGCTCCCTCAAAGGAGAAGTCTCCCATTCCAGGTGCACTTCAGAAATATATTCTTGTAAATGCCGAGACCGGCGAGCTGCAATACGAATTTGGCGAAAAATCATAAACAAATCTTCTTCACTGCAATTGTGCAAATACACGAAATTGCCCCCTATCTCTTGACACTTCCCCAAGGGCAGATGATAGAATTCCCTTGAAAGGTCGGTGCTGATATGAGCATAGCTTCACTTTTTAAGGACACCTATAGCTTCCTGAAAACTCTTTTCTTGGGAGACCGCGTTGATATCCTCTTGGGCGGAGAAATTTGGGCATTGTGCATCATTGTGAGCGGTATCGCCTGCGTTGTCCTCTGGAAAAGGAAGCGCTTTATCCACATTAAGGCGGCGCTGGCTGCCATAGCCTTGAGCGCCTATTCATTCTATTTTGTAAATGCAATCGCTCCTATCGAGCTTGCCCGCGGAGGCCTCCCCTTTGAGAGCCGGAAGGGGATGCTTTTCGGTATGATGTGGAAGCCCTTTTACCTTATGCCCGGCGTCGGAGAAGTGTTTGATATCTACAAATACAAAATGCTGTATTTCCTTGTCATAGGCTGTGCCGCAGCTTTGCTGTTCCGAACACTTTATAAGCCGCAGCGATTTGCCTTGTTTGCAGTCGGGTCTTTCGTTTTGGAGCTCCTGCTTGTCCTGCTGGACGATGTTACTCATGGTGGCGTGGTGAGAACCCTTGACCTCTCTGTGCCGGTGCTTTGCATACCCGCAATGCTTGCAGGCTGGGGGCTGGCAAGGCTCATTATTAGGCTAGGCAGACGATGGTATGACAGATTTCACGAGGTATCAAAATGAAAAAAGCAAGTCTGATTTTTTCCGAAATACTCCGCGACCAGCGGCAGGAGATCAAGCTGACCGCGGCAATATATCTTACTGTGACGGTATGCTTTTTGAGCATATTCGTCTGCTTTCGTGTTGCCGAAAAGGATAAGCTGATTTTGGAGGACACCGACCTCGCCGCAAGAACTTACCCCGATGTGTTCATCTCTTCTGGGGAGTTTTCCTCCTGCGGTGAGCTTTACTCCGCCTTGACAGAGGCCGAAAGGGAGTACGGAGTGACCTTTGACGGGCTGCGACTAAGGAGCGCTGATATGCCCCTTTACCTTGAGCTTGAGGGCCTCGGGCGGATAGACGACAGCGTCAGGCTCTCCCAGGAAGGTTTGCAGCCGGGAGAGATGACCGTCAATGAGAATGCACTCTATATGGGCAAGTCTCTTACTGTGGGGGATAAGGCGGAACTGTTCGGCAAAAGCTTCTCTGTCGTTTCCGTGGAGAATGAAAGCGCCATAGCCTTTGAGGAGCTTGCTTCTCTTTCTGCTGACACCGGTTCGCTTGACATCTCTGTTGGAAGCATCGTTACGGAAAAGTCTTTGTCAGCCTCACAGAAAAACAGCTTAAAGGCTCTTCTGCATTCAGATGAGCTTATTTCGCAGATGGACACCGCAGAAACGGAGAACCGTTCTGTCTCATCCGATCAGAAGCTGATCTGCATACTGATAGCGGGGCTGTCGGTGCTTGTGATACTGACTCTGTTCAAGCAGGCTATGCTGCGTGCTGCGCCGAGGCTGGGAATGTTCCGGCTTTACGGCGCTAAAAACAGCTTTGTGGAGGCATTTTTTCTGATATACCTGCTGGGATATATCCTGCTGCCATTTGCTGCGGCGACAGGGATATATGCCTTGTTGGAGGGCATATTCGTGCGGTTCTACCTTGAACACGACACGGCTATCTCCTACAAGCTGTTTGCCCTCACCGCTGTGGCTCTGCTTTCGCTGATATTCACTCTTCCTCAGCTTGTGGACATAGTCAGAAAGCAGCCCGCAGAGCTGGCAGTCAGGAGGTGAGGGGCGTGAGGAAATATATTAGGGCAGCGCTCTCGCAGCTTGCCTACAGTCCGGTGCTGGCTGTTGTTCTGTGCATTGAGTTTGTAGTTATGATGACCTGCTTTTCCCTTTGCTACGGCGCCTTGGAGCTTTACCGTATCCGTCAGCAGATGTATGAGCAAAACGGCATGAGTGACTGGTACTATCTCCGCTCCGGTGAGAATGAGGCTCTTATATCAAGGCTCGAAGCCGACACCGGCCGCAGCGCCCTCTCCTTTGAATATGTCGAGGGAATGAACTCCGACACGCAGATAGTTATTTACTCCGAAGCTGTATTTAAGTCGCTGGATATACTTGTCTCCAAGGGAGAGCGCATTGACCTCTCCCGGGACTACGGCGCAGTGCCCTGCCTGATAACCTCCGGGCTGGCGGGAGATTACAAGGTCGGGCAGATCTATGAGCTGAAAACCGACTTTGAACAACGCACCATCGGCAGCTTTTACATCTGCGGGGTCATCAAGGACGATGTGCTTTTTTCACCCACCTACGGCTTTGACTATGACACCCGGCACATCATCGCCTACGACCCGGAGGCCAGGATAAACAAGCGTATGGAACAGCACTTTGATGTCTGGAACGCCTCCGGGCTCACGGACTTTGCGGATAAGTATTCCGACTACATCGAGCGAAATGCCATTCAGCCCTTTGACTATTACTACAGCGCCCGCAACGAGCTGGAGCGGGAACGCATAATGCCATACGTCCTGCTGATGATAGTATTTACCACGCTGTCGCTGACGGGGCTTGTCGCCTACGGCATATCGACAGGCGTTCAGCTGCGCCGGCAGAATGCGCTGTTCAGACTTGTGGGGGCAAAAAGGCGGCAGCTGGTGCTGATAACCTTTCTGCGCATACTGATGATAGTAGCGCTTCCGGCGCTGCTGTCCTTTGTCGGAAGAGCGTATATGCGCACCACCGACATTGGCGAGACCACTCTGCTCTCCTTTCGGGGTCAGCTGACAGCCATAGGACTTTGCTTTGGGGTGATGTTCCTCTCCTCGCTCATTTCGGTCATCGGCACAGGGCGGGAGAGCATATCCGAAAGAGTAAGGGAGATGTGAATATGATAGAACTTAAAAACATAACCAAGAAATTCTACAGAGGCACCCCTGCGGAGATAACTGCCCTTGACAGCGTCAGCCTCACCGTCCCGGACGGCGAAATGCTGGCTATAGTCGGGACCTCCGGCTCCGGCAAGAGCACTCTGCTCAACATCATCGGCTGCCTTGATATTCCCGACAGCGGAGAGTATATGCTGGACGGTGAGCCCATCACAGGACTGAAACAAAACCGTCTGGCGGAGCTGCGCTCACAAAAGCTGGGCTTTGTTTTGCAGGAGTTCGGGCTTATGCTGGACAGAAGCATTTTCCACAACCTCACCTACCCGCTTATCTTCAACGGCAGCGTGAGCACGAAAGATTACAGAGAAAAGATAGCCAAAGCACTTGAAGCGGTGGGGCTGTCCTCCCGGGTCAATTCAAAATGCTCGCAGCTCTCCGGCGGGCAAAAGCAGCGTGTCGCTATCGCAAGGGCGCTGATAAACGAGCCCTCGATCCTTCTTGCCGACGAGCCCACCGGAGCCCTCGACAGCAAGACATCAGCGGAGATAATGGAGCTATTCAAATCGTTGAATGAGCAAGGCAGGACGGTCATCATCGTAACCCATGATATGAGCATTGCCAGGCAGTGCGGGCGGGTCATCGAGATATCCGACGGAAGGATTATCCGCTAAAATTAAACAGCACCCCAATGATACTGGCATCGGGGTGCTGTTATTTTCCTCTTTTAATCCGGCTGCTTGTTCCTTTCTATCAGCTGCGACAGGGTCTGCGGGGTGAAATCGTTCAGGTCAAGACCGGCATTGAAGGCGTTGGGGATATTCTTCATAATGCGGTTGGCCTGATTGTCATTGTTGTGGATGTGCCCGTAGATGTGGTATGCCCCGTCAAAGAAGCCGTCCCACTCGACGATGGGATAATGGAACAGCACCACTTTGCGCTTTTGGTCCCTTATGACAAGGTAATGGTCAACGGTGGCGAACATCTCCGCAAAGCGCTGCTTTTTCAGGTTTTTGACGTCGTGGTTGCCCACTATCAGATGCTTGACGCCGTTCATGCGGTCAAGGTATAGAGGCGTGTCCTCCTTTACCCTGAATATCACATCTCCCAGGATATATACATCGTCTGTCCTTCTGACGACTTCGTTCCAGCGGCTGACGATGGCCTCGTTCATTTCCTCAACAGTCTCAAAGGGTCTGCCGCAGTATTTTATGATAGCCTCGTGGCTCAAATGCAAGTCGGCGGTATAGTATATCACAGTTTACATCCTTTCTCAGAGGCCGGCTTCCACGCCCAGAGCGGTGCTGTAGCCGTAAAAACCGTTAGTGAAGCTGACCCGGAATTTTTTATTGACAAATCAGAATTTGCGGGGCACGCCCCCGCGGCGAATTCACGCTGCGCTCCCGTTGGTCGCTTGGGTGTGTACGGGAGTGTAGTCTGCGCACCGCGACCGGAGTTTGTTCGTGCTGTGACCGTAGGTGCTCGCATTCCACAAGGTGTGATATGCGGCGCATTTTCAGTTCTTCACACTAACAAAGGTCACAACCGCGGGTGCAAAAGTACGTC
>JAFUTK010000069.1 GCA_017471405.1 Ruminococcus sp. | reverse complement strand
GGTCCTCACAGAAAGGGCGATATGAGAAGAGCACGCGCTGGCGCTGCTAACATCGTTCCTAACTCCACCGGTGCTGCTAAGGCTATCGGCCTGGTTATCCCCGAGCTCAACGGCAAGCTCATCGGCTCTGCTCAGAGAGTTCCCGTTCCCACTGGTTCCACCACTATCCTTACCGCTGTTGTTAAGGGTGCTGATGTTACCAAGGAGGGCATCAACGCTGCAATGAAGGCTGCTGCTTCCGAGAGCTACGGCTACAACGAGGATCCTATCGTTTCCTCCGACGTAATCGGTATGAAGTTCGGCTCGCTGTTCGATGCTACCCAGACCATGGTTAGTAAGATCGCTGACGACCTCTATGAGGTACAGGTTGTTTCCTGGTACGACAACGAGAACAGCTACACCAGCCAGATGGTAAGAACCATCAAGTACTTCGCAGAGCTTTAATTTAAAACTCTAAAGACAAATGAACGCCGTCCCGAAAGGGGCGGCGTTTTTTGTGTGTTATCCCGCCTGTAAGAGCTTTTGTGGTTGCTTTCAGTCCGAAAGCTTCCTTCGCTTTTTCATCTCCTGAAGTATCTTCGGGTAATCCTTCACTGCAACATCAAGGTCAACGTTCCCGCGGATGCCTAACACATCTCCGGTGAAGGAGTACTGGTGCAGGCCGTAGGCCACCGTCGGCTCGCCGCATATGTCGGATACCCAGATGTCGTACTTCTCAAATATCTCTTCCGTCAGGCAGCTTACGATGAAATCCTCGTAGGAGTAAACGCAGACGTAGTAGCCCTCCGCCTCTATCCTGGAGCAGAAGGCTTCGATTATCTCGGAGACCATTTCGCGCCCCAGCTGTGCCTGTGCGCTTTCCTCAATGTCAAGCGCCAGAGGGTAGTCGAGCGCCTTGCCCTTCACCAGCTGGAGCAGCCGCTCAGCTTCACGCTCCGCCTCTTCCGGGGTCAGAGCAGTGGAGTAAAGGTAAGCCCCCACAGGAATCCCGGCGCTGTGAGCGTCAAGGTAGTTCTGCTCGAAGCGGACGTCCTCCTCAAGGCTGTAGGCGGCGCGGAGAATTGCAAAGGCGCCGTTCTGCGCCCTTTTCACCCGTTTCCATTCTATTACGCCCTGCCAGGCGGAAACATCTATCCCATAAGCGCGGAAGGGTTTTGCATCAGTGTGATGGGTCTCCTTTATTTCGGCTCTGCGCTTGCAGATGTCCTCGGCGTACTTCTCCGAGAACGCCCCCAGCTCCTCGGGCGAAAGCCCCTCGGAGGCCTCGATATTCTCAAATCTGGTGCCGTGAGCCAGCGCGTCTATAAGCTCGCGTATTTTCGTATCGGTCATATTCTCACCCCGCTTTCCGGGCAGCCGCCCTGTTTTCATACTATGCGGGAAAACGCTGCCAATGTGAATAAACGCCGCCCGTCTGCCAATACTCCCTTACGGAACATCTCAAAGGAGGCGGTCGTGTGCTGACGGTGCTGCTGCGGGCAGTTATCCTCTACATTCTCATAATCTTTTCAATCCGGCTGATGGGCAAGCGGCAGATAGGGGAGCTCCAGCCCTCGGAGCTGGTGGTGACCATATTGGTCTCGAACATCGCCACCCTCCCCATCGAGGACATCACTATCCCGATGATAATGGGAGTGGTGCCCATACTCACGCTGGTAAGCCTTGACGTTTTCGCCGCACAGCTCTCCCTCAAATCCGGCAAGCTGCGCCGGCTCTTTTCGGGACAGCCGAAAATAATCATTTCCGGGGGACGCATCGACCAGAAAATGATGCGCTCCCTTCGCTACACCGTCGATGATTTGATGGAGTCGCTGCGGGGTTGCTCGGTGTTCGATATCAACGACGTCCAGCTGGCGGTGGTGGAGACCACCGGCAAGCTGTCAGTCTATCAGAAGCAGTCCTCCCAGCCCGCCACCAAGGAGGATATGAAGGTAAAGTCTGATGAGAAGGACCCTCCCCAGCTCATCATCACCGACGGAGAGGTAAATGACGCCGCCCTCCGCTCGGTGGGAAGAGACAGGACGTGGCTTAAAAAAATAACCTCCGCCGCAGGGGTATCGGAGCGGGAGGTCTTTATGCTCACCGCCGACACCGACGGGGAGTACTCTATTATAAAGAAGGAGGGCCAATGATGGCAAGAACGGTCATCTGCATGGTGATAATGGCGGTGCTGACGGCGGCCTCCATAGGAGCGGCAATATACACCGACACCCGCTGTGACGAGCTTATCTCTATCATAGACGAGGTTATTTCGTCGGAGGGGGAGGGCAGTCAGGGACAGATAACCGAGAGCCTTGACAGCCTCGAGCGGGAATGGGACAAAAGCTACAAAGGCTTTTCCTTCATAGCCCAGCGGGAAATGATAAACGACATCTCCTTTGAGCTTTCCCAGCTGAGGGAGCGCTACACCCGCGGCTCCGACGATTTCATAGCCGAGTGCAGGGGAGTGCGGGACAGGCTGATACGTCTGCGAGAGATATTATAAATTCGGAATGTTGCATAACCGGCTTCCGGCGAAAAACGGTACCTTCCCCCGAAAGGGGGAAAGGTACCGTTTTTCGCACTTTGCGGCGCTGCGAAGCAGCGCCGCAATTACATTTAGTTGCAAATATATCCGCAAGCAATTTTATTTCTTGATGAACTTTCCTGTCTTGACGTCGTAGGTCTCCTTGCTCTTTCTGCCAAGGATAATGAACAGCGCCGCTACGGCAATACCCACACCTGCTACAACACCGATTATGATAAGCACGATGTTGGTGCCGGTGGAGCTCTTTTCCTCTGCAACAGACTCGGGAGCCGCCGCTGTGGTGGTGGTCTCGGGGGCTGCGGTGGTGGTAGTGGTGGTCACTGCCGGCTCCTCGGAGCTGGCGTCCTCAGAGCTCTCATCTGTTTCCTCATTGCTCTTGTGAGTGCCTATAGCCTTGCAGTTGGTGATGTAAAGTCCGGTGCAGATAATGGAGCACTGGTTGGTGTCGCCTACATTGATAGCACTCACCTGATTGAAATCAGCGGTGCCGTAGGTCTCGATAAGGTCGGTGTAGTTGAAGAGCGCCCAGCCGTCGCCGTAATCGGCAGCCTGTGCCTTTGCCCATACCTTTCCGTCCTCGCTGGCCTCCGGTGTATCGGGGAACTCCCAGCTCTGCATAATCAGCTCAACGGGGCAGTTCTCGTATTCGTCGTCAGCGGTGAAGTACACCAGCACTCTGGATTTGGTGGTCATTCTGGAGGCATCAAAGAACTCAGTTCTTGCGCTGATGCTCTGTCCCCAGTTGGTGACCTCCTTGGCTTCCGAAACGTCTACCGAGAAGGGGGAAAGGATATCCTTTGCAACAAGGTCCTCGCGGCTCTTGGCGTTAGTGGCGGAGACACCGGTACACTTAACGCTGGCGCCGTTAGCAGCCACTGCCATCTCAAAGATGGGGTCGAATTCGCCCTGACCGATAGCCTTCATCAGCTCGGAATATGCAATGGTCGCCTTGCCGTCCTCGTAGGTCTCAGGGATAAGCTCAGCGGTCACAGGTGAGCCTACTCCGCCGTGCTCGCCGTCATCGGACCAGTAGGACACCAGCAGCTTTATCGGGCAAACTCCCGGATCGGCGTCAGCGGTGTAGCTGACAGTGAACTCCGTATCGGAGGTTATCTGTGCCGCGATAAGGTCGTCAGATGTGATAACATAGGAAATGCCGTCAGCCGTTTCTTCAGCGCCCTTGGCCTCGAGGGTGATATCCTCGGCGGCAGCGCAGATGACGCCCATAGAGAGCGCAGCGGCTGCTCCGCATAGCATAGACAGTATCTTCTTCATAGTTCTTCTCCTTACAATAATAAGACAGGGGATTATTCCCCTTTATCCTAATATTATATCATAGAACGGTTGAACAGTCAAGCCCTAAATCGACAGAGTTTTTTAATGAGTAAACAGGTTTTTTGCCCTCGCCGCCTGTCGGCGGCTCGGGGAGAATCCGGAAAAGGATATTATCTCCGCCTGCGGCGGAGAAATACCCTTTTCCGGTGAAAACCTGCCGGCTTAGGCTTTCTCTGTGCTGGCGGCGGCTCGGATAAATCCGGAAAAGAATATCTCGTCTCCGACTGCGGCGGGGAAATACCCTTTTCCGGCGAAAACCTGTCGGCTTAGGCTTTCTCTGTG
>JAFUTK010000068.1 GCA_017471405.1 Ruminococcus sp. | reverse complement strand
CCCCGAAGAAAAATAAAGTCTGTAGGCTCACTCTCCAATACGGAGGGTGAGTTTTTTTGCTCCATCACAAAATCTGTAAATGAGCTTTTGCATGGAAATCAATTTTTAAGTATTCGGCGGAAAAGTGGTATTCCCCCCGCCGCAGGCGGGGAGGAATACCCTTTTTCCGCACCCCCAAATTGCCGCGCAGCGGCAATTTGGCAGAAACAATTAACGAAAATTGATTTCCGTGGAGCTTTCGGGGAAAGGGTTGATTTTTCGGCTTTAATGTGGTATAATAAAATATGAATTTTATATAGAACAGGAGAATAGTTATGCCTGAAGAAAGGATACCCAAGAGAAGTGAAGTCCCCGAGGAGTTCCGCTGGAAGCTGGAGGACTTGTATGAGACCGACGACGCCTGGCGCGCCGATTTCGATAAGCTCCGGGCTCTGCCGGAGAAGATAGCTGCCTATAAGGGCAGACTCTCGGAGAGTGCCGGCACCCTGCTGGAGTTTTTGCAGCTCTCGGACGAGATATCCGTCCTCACCGACAGCCTTGCCAATTACGCCCAGCGCCGCTCCGATGAGGACACCGCCAACTCCCTTTATCAGGGAATGGTGGGGCAGCTGATGAACGCCTATGTTGCAATCAACGCCGCCGGCAGCTTCGAGACCCCCGAGCTTATCGCTATCCCCGATGAGACGCTGGAAAAATTCTATACCGAGTGCGAGGGACTAAAGCTCTACAAGCGCGCCCTCGATAAGGTCAGAGCCAAGAAGGATCACATTCTCTCCGACGCGGAGGAGCGTATTCTCGCTCTGGCGGGAGAGCTCTCGCAGTCACCGGAGAACACCTTCAATATGTTCTCCGACGCCGACCTTAAATTCCCCGACGCTTATGATAAGGACGGCGTCGCTCATCAGGTGACCCACGGCTCCTATATCCCGTTGGTGCAGAGCAGCGACAGAGTGCTGCGCAAGTCCGCCTTTGAGGCTATGTACCACACCTACGATAAGTTCAAGAACACCTGCGCCTCCACCTTAAACGGTCAGGTCAAGGCGGTGCAGTTCTACTCTCAGGCAAGGCGCTACAACTCATCATTGGAGGCAGCCCTTTCCTCAACAGAGGTGCCGGTGGAGGTCTATCACAACCTCATCAAGGCAGTCCACGACAATATGGGCTATATGTACGACTATGTGGAGCTCCGCAAGAAGCTCATGGGCGTAGAAGAGCTGCATATGTACGACCTCTACACCCCAATCGTCTCCGACTTCGATATGAAGATAACCTTCGAGGAGGCCAAGGAGACAGTTCTCAAGGCGCTGGCGCCTATGGGAGAGGACTACCTTGCACTTATCCGCAAGGGCTTCAATGAACGCTGGATAGACGTCTACGAGAACGAGGGTAAGGCATCGGGAGCCTATTCCGCCGGCGCAAGGGTCCACCCCTACGTCCTGCTGAACCATAAGGACACCCTTAACTGTATGTTCACGCTGGCTCACGAGATGGGTCACGCCATACACTCCTACCTCTCCAATAAGACCCAGCCGGTGGTCTACTCCGATTACGTTATCTTCGTGGCGGAGGTGGCATCCACCTGCAACGAGGCGCTGCTGATGCAGTACCTGCTAAAAAACACCGACGACAAGAAGGAGAAGGCCTACCTCATCAACTACTTCTTGGAGCAGTTCCGCACCACCCTTTACCGCCAGACAATGTTTGCGGAGTTCGAGCTTAAGATAAACGAGATGTCCGCCGCAGGGGAGACCCTCACCGCCGAGAGCCTCAATGCCCTCTACCGCAGCCTTAACGAGCTGTATTTCGGGGACGGAATCGTCATCGACAGCGAGATAGACCTGGAGTGGGCGAGAATACCTCACTTCTACTACGACTACTATGTGTATCAGTATGCGACGGGGTATTCCGCCGCGATAGCCCTTTCCCAGAGGATACTCACCGGCGGGGAGGCGGCTGTAAAGGACTATCTTGGGTTCCTTTCGGGAGGATGCTCCACCGACCCCATCTCGCTTTTGAGGGGAGCGGGCGTTGATATGGCAACAGAAAAGCCGGTGGCGGATGCCCTTAAGCTCTTCGGGGAGCTCATCAAGCAGATGGAGGAGCTGTTCTAAAGCACCACAAAGCTGTAAACCAAACCGCGAAGCGCGTTAAAAAGCGCGCGGTCAAGCCTCGCGCCAGAGGCTTGCGGGTCAAGGGCAGAGCCCTTGCAGGGTCTGGGGCGGCGCCCCAGCTCGCGGCGCCAGCCGCGAGACGGCGCTGCGCCAAGAAACAATAGAACAACAAAGCCGTTTTCCTCATCAAACCCGGGGAGAACGGCTTTTTTCGCAGCGCTGAAAAGTAACAGCTCTGCACTCACAGGAAACAGTGAGCGCAGCGAACGTTTTTCCGTACCTAGGCGCACAAAGTGAGGGGCGCCTGCCCCCTCGCCGCATACGGCGGATGAATACCCTTTTCAGGCAGAAATTGAATAGGCAACAGCGTCAGGGGCAAGCCCCCGCCCTACAAGTGAACGACAAAATAAGGCGAGACATCAACAAGAAAGAGGCACTTTCCTTGCGGAGAGTGCCCCTTTCTTTGGATGGAATTATTATGAAGATGTGTATAAGCTTATTCTGCGGCGGTGAAACGTGCCCACTGATACTCAGCGGTGATTGGGGTATTGCCGTCAAATTTGCGCAGCCAGGAGTCAACGCCGATGCCGTTCCAAACGTTCATCATCAGCTTGCCCGGGGTCGAGGGGATATTCTCCGTCGCGGTGTAGACCTCAACGCCGTCCACCAGCCAGGTTATCGAATCCTTCTCCCAGCGGAAGCCGTAGGTGTGGAATTCCTCCGAGGCGTCAAAGCCTAAGTCGTAAAGATACTCATGATTGCCTACGCCGTTTGTGAAATAGTTGAACTGTACCTTGGTGGTGTTGTAGCCCAAAAATTCAATGTCAATCTCGTCCCAAGGGTTGCTGTCGGAGGGGCCGGTGTAGGTGAAGAAGGAGGAAACTACACCCTTGTTGCTTATGGGCTTCATCGAAACCTCGTAGAGGCCGTAGCCGTAGAAATCCTTGGTGCGGTACTCAGCGCCGTAGTAGCTGTCGTCCCAGGCCTTGGAGATGGTCAGGTCAAGATGTCCGTCCTTGAAATCCGCGTTGGAGGCTTTCCAGGTGCAGTTGAACATTCCGCCGTTGGACCAGCCGTCGGAGGCCTCCCACTTCTTTGAGGGACCCTTGGAAAAGTCGCCGTTGAGGGTGTAAGGGGAGCTGTCCTCATTTTCTTCGGAGGAGGTTTCCTCTGAGGAGGTGTCCTCGGCCTTGCTCTCGGTCACGAAAGAGGCAGCGCTCTCAGCCTGCGAGCTGCTGTCGGTGCCGCCGCAGCCGGCTAGGGTGAAGATCATTATCAAAGCGGAAATGAGTGCGGTTATCCTTTTCATATTTCTATCCTCCAAAGTGTGAAGCTTGTCGTTTGCTATGGTCTTATTATACAGCACTGCCGAAACCAAATATATCATAAATATAACTTTTATATCAGAAATTTATCCTATGTAATATTTATTGCATTTTTTTAATGTCGCGCTGCGCTCCCGTTGGTCGCTGCCACTCCTGCGGGCGTGTGACTCTCGTTCCACGACCGAAGTCTGCCCGTAATGAGACCGTTGGTACTCGCATTCCAAAAAGTGGGATCTGCCGGCGTGTTATCAAATCTCGCTTGTAGGGCGGGGGCTTGTCCCCGCTGCAAACCTGTAACATTTCGGCACCGCGAAAAAGCCGTTCTCCTCTCACTTGATGAGGAAAACGGCTTTGATGTTCTGTTGTTTCTTTGAGCGGGGAATCTCACACATTCTTCATCTCGTCTCCAATCATTTTCGCATAGTAGTCGGAGAGCTTTTGCGCCAGCGAGCCTAACAGCAACAGCGCCTCCGAGCGCACTGAGGCGTTGGCAAACAAGCCCTCTTCTGCTAAAGCGGCAGCCTGCTTTGCCCGCTCCGCCGCCAGCTGCAAGGTGGCTATGTCATTCTCGTCATACGTCCCCGCCAGCGCCAGCAGCGCCCGCGCTTTGAGAGCCGTCAGCTCGTCCGGATAGTCCGGGACGTCAGGGAACTCCGCCACCTCTTCATATTTCCCCGTAAGGAACAGCCCCCGCGCACGCTGATACCCCTCTGCCTCTTCGGGCTGTGCGTCCTCCGGCATCAGCTGGGACATGGGCACCTCCAAAACCTTGCTCAGATACTGCAAGGTCTTTACCGAAGGCAGGGCAGCCCCGCTCTCGATCTGGCTAAGCATATTTCTGGTGATGAAGTCCCCCACCACCTCCGCCTGGGTAAGCTTCTTGGCAAGGCGGGCTTCCTTTATTCTGCGGCCAAGTTCGTTACTCATTATATATACACCCCGTTTCAATGCACAATGCACAATTCACAATGCACAATTATTTCGCTGCCTTTCCCTCGCCTCCTGCGGCGGCTCGGGGAGGTGCGGGAAAAGTATCTTCCCCGCCGGAAACCTTTTAGAATAATGTAAATGTGATTTCCGTAAATTTGATTTACCTATACTATATCACACATATTTTGATTTGTCAATCCCTGAGAACAAAAAATCCCCCAAAATAGGTGTATCAGAGCAGATTTGTACACCCTGTACAAATTGTGAACGAAAAATTTTTGCAAAAGGCTATTGACAAAACGTAACTTTGGTTGTATAATCTATGTAAATGATATTTACATCGACGCTCACGCCTCACCCTGTGGAATGCGAGTACCTAGGATTACAGCGCGGGCAGACTTCGGTCGCGGCGCAGAGACTACAAACCTTCGCGAGTGGCAGCGACCAACGGGAGCGCGGCGCGACATAAAAAAAGGGGGAGATATATATGACAGAATGGTGGGAGGGACTTTCGAGCCTTCTAAAGGTGCTTTACTGTGTTGCGATATCGTCAACGGTGTTCCTGCTGCTGCAAACGCTGCTCTCGATATTCGGTATGCACGACGGCGGCGCCGGAACGGATATCTCCGATACCTCCGGCATCGACTTCGACGGCGGCGGCATGCATGGCGGCTTTGACGTCCATACGGACATCTCCGGCCACGGGCTGGATATCGGCCACCACGACATAAGCGGCGACCATTACATCGACGGCGGAAATCCTCACGATTTCGGCTCCATGAGAATGTTCACCCTGCAAACCATCGTTGCATTTCTGACGGTGTTCAGCTGGTCAACTATCGTCTGCGTGCATAGCAAAATGCCCAGCGCTCTGGCGTTTGCCATAGGCATCGCTCTGGGACTTATCGTTATGATAGCCGTCGCCAAGCTGGTGCAGCTGTCAACACGCCTCGCCGAGAACGGCACGCTGGACGTCCGCAACTGCCTCGGAATGAACGCCTCGGTCTATATCCCGATTCCCGGCAAGGGTCAGGGAGAGGGTAAGGTCACCCTGACGGTGCAGGGGCAGTTCAGGGAGCTCTCCGCCGTCACCAACGAAAAGGAGACGCTGACCACAGGCACACAGGTGCGCATCACCGACCTTAGGGGCGAGACGGTGGTAGTGGAGAAAGAGAACTGACGTGACAGCCTACTGGATATTTTCATCAGTCCTGCTGATTGCCTTTGCGGTGAAACTGCTGCTCTCGGTGTTAGGGAGTAAGGCAAAGCCCTCCGGCAGGTACGACAGGCTACTTGACACTGCCGCCGAGCGGGGGCAGATAGTCACCGCAGCGGTGGTCACCCTTGAAGCTGCAAGGACAGGCGAGCTGGAACGGGAGCAGTTTGACAGACAGCATTCGCAGTACTACAAAAACAAGCATATGCTGGAGAGGGCTTACCTAGGTATCCCCGACAGCCGGACGTCCTACCGCCCGGTGCTGCGCTACAGCTTCGGCGGAAGAAACTATGAGGAACGCTACCATAGCTTTATCAGCGACCGGGAGCTCTCCCTCAAGGATGGGCAGACGGTGCGAATATGCGTAGACCCCGATGCCCCGGCCTCTTTCGTGATAGTCGGCGACAAGGCGTCCTACAATTTCCTAACGCAAATAGTGAAATAGCTATTGCAAAATAAAGACAAATATATTATAATGGAGAGTACAGGGAAATTCTGTATTCTTCAACACAAACGGAGGTAAGAATTATGGGTGGAGCAGAAACTTTAATCATCGTGGGTGTCATAGCCGTTGTGCTGTTCGCAGCGATAGCGGCAATACTTTCCAGATACCGCAAGTGTCCCTCGGACAAGGTGCTGGTCATCTACGGTAAGGTGGGTACAGACAAAAACGGTCAGACCAAGAGCGCCAAGTGTATTCACGGCGGCGCCGCGTTTATAGTGCCGGTGCTTCAGAGCTACCAGTATATGGACCTGACGCCTATTTCCATAAACGTTGACCTTAAAAACGCACTTTCCAAGCAGAACATCAGAATTAACGTCCCCTCGAGATTTACCGTCGGCATCTCCACAGAGCCGGGTATTATGCAGAACGCCGCTGAGCGTCTGCTGGGACTTAAGATGATAGAGGTCCAGGAGCTTGCAAAGGATATCATCTTCGGTCAGCTCCGTCTTATTATCGCTACAATGGATATCGAGGAGATAAACTCCGACAGAGACAAGTTCCTCATAGCAGTTTCCAACAACGTTGAGATAGAGCTGAAAAAGATAGGTCTTCGGCTCATCAACGTAAACGTAACGGATATCACCGATGAGTCCGGCTATCTGGAATCTCTCGGTAAGGAAGCCGCCGCAAAGGCTATCAACGACGCGAAGAAGTCCGTTGCCGAAAAGCACCGCGACGGTGAGATCGGTCAGGCAAACGCCCAGAAGGACCAGCGTATCCAGGTGGCATCCGCCAACGCTACCGCTATCGACGGTGAGAACTCCGCTAAGGTAGAGATCGCACAGTCCGAGGCAAAGCGCCGCGAGGCAGAGGCAGAGGCTCTGCGTATGGCTACCGCCGCCGAGGCAGTTCAGGCTGCAAAGGCAAAGCAGGAAGCCTACGTCGCTCAGCAGGAAGCAGAGCGCACACGTGCTGAGCTGGAGCGCGCAACTCAGCAGGCTGATATCATCGTAAAGGCTCAGGTAGCCAAGCAGCAGGCAGAAATCGCTGCCGAGGCCGAGGCCGAGGTCGCAAGGCGCAAGGCACGAGGCGAGGCTGACGCCATCTTCGCTAAGATGGAGGCCGAGGCTAAGGGTAATCAGGAGATACTCTCCAAGCAGGCAGAAGGTATGCGCAAGCTGGTAGAGGCTGCCGGCGGTGACGCAGACGCAGCTGTTAAGCTGATAGTAGCCGACAAGCTGGAGCAGCTCATCGCAATTCAGGTTGAGGCTATCAAGAACATCAAGATCGACAAGATCACCGTTTGGGATACCGGCTCCGGTGCCGACGGCAAGGGCTCTACCGCCAACTTCTTAAGCGGACTGATGCAGAGCGTTCCTCCTCTGGGAGACCTGTTCAAGCAGGCAGGAATGGAGCTGCCGGACTTCCTTGGCAAGGACATCACCGAGACCTTGGAGAAGTCCCGTGAGGAAGCCATCAAGCGTGCCGCAGAGGATATGTCTGACGCAGAAAACGTAGACGGCATCGTTGAGGTCGTGGACGACAAGAAGTAAATAACGCAAGCAAGCGGGAGCTGTGTGCTCCCGCTTTTTTAGCATCGCAAAGTAGGGATAACTAACGCGGAGCGCATCGCCCTGGGTCCAGGGGGGCGGGCTTGGCCCCCCTGGTGGGGTGTCGGGGCAAAGCCCTGACCGGAGCTCGAGGCAGAGCCTCGTTCGCGGCGCCAGCCGCGAGACGGCGCTGCGCAAGTTAGAGAAAAGGCACCACTTGTTCCGACCTTTGCACAGCCGCAAGAACAAACCAATTCGCAGCGCCGAAAAGCTTCCCTCTTGCACTCGCAGGAAACAGTGAGCGCCAGCGAACGTTTTTCCGTACCTCGACGCACGAAGTAAGGGCCGCGATGGGGTCAAGCTTTACGATAATTCAAAACAGAAATTATTTCCCTTCCACCTGTTTACAAATCCCGCAAAGTGTGTTATAATAAAATGTAAAGTATTTTTCGGTAGCAGGGCAGAGGCCGTCTGCCCCGCCGTAATCATATCATCAAACAGGAGAAATGACTTATGATATTTTTGGAAAATCTGCGCTCCAAGCTCGAAAGCTATAAGCCCAAGATCGCCGAGCTTGCCGAGGTGTTTGATATCGAGAACTCACGGGAAAGAGTGGAGGAGCTTCATAATAAGGCCGCAGAGCCCGGCTTCTGGGACGATCTGGAGAACTCCCAGAAGGTCCTTCAGGAGACCCGCACCCTCGAGGGCAGACTGGAAAAGTATAACAAGCTCACCCAGTCCGCCGAGGATATCGAGGTAATGCTGGATATGGCAGCCGAGGAGGACGACGAGAGCATGATCGCCGACATTGAGGCAGAGCTGGATAGCCTCGCCCGTCAGGTGGACGACCTCACCCTGCAATCGCTGCTCACCGGCGAGTATGACAAGAACAACGCTATCTTAAACTTCCACTCCGGCGCCGGCGGAACCGAGGCGCAGGACTGGAACGAGATGCTCTACCGTATGTACACCCGCTGGGGCGAGGCCCACGGCTTCAAGGTCACAGTGATGGATATATTGGAGGGCAGCGAGGCAGGCTTGCAGTCCGCCGCTATCTCCATCGAGGGCGAGAATGCTTACGGTTATCTCAAGGGCGAGGCGGGAGTGCACAGACTTGTGCGAGTTTCTCCCTTCAACGCTCAGGGCAAGCGCCAGACCTCCTTTGCCTCCGTTGACGTAATGCCCGACCTGCCGGAGGACGTTGAAATTGATATCCGCCCCGAGGACATCGAGATGCAGGTATACCGCTCATCGGGCGCCGGCGGTCAGCACATCAACAAGACCTCCTCGGCAGTGCGACTGATACACAAGCCCACCGGCATCGTTGCCGCCTGCCAGACCCAGCGCTCCCAGTTCCAGAATAGGGACTACGCTATGCGTATGCTAAAAGGTAAGCTGCTGGAAATAAAGCTCCAGCAGAACGCCGAGAAGATAGAGGATATTAAGGGTGTGCAGAAGGAAATAGCCTGGGGCTCGCAGATACGCTCCTATGTGTTCATGCCATACCAGATGGTAAAGGACCACCGCACCGACTACGAGACCGCCAACATCTCCGCCGTAATGGACGGCGACCTTGACGGCTTCATCAACGCCTATCTGAAATCCCTCTCCCTCGGCACCCTCTCAGAAGAGGACGCAAGAGAATAAGCGGGGCACGCCCCCGCGGGCGAAGTCGCGTTACGCTCCCGTTGGTCGCTTTCAAGAGCGCGGGCGACGGACTTTTGAGCCCGCGTTTATAACGATTGACAGAACGGTTACGGTGTAGATAAACGCCCGAGCCGTAAACAACAAGAATTACGGCGAAAGGAATATTTTCCACCGCAGGCTCGACGACAGCCGTTTGCACAGCTACTCGAGCCGCGAATAAGAAGTATTACGGCGGAAAAGGGTATCCTCCCGCCGCAGGCGGGAGAGATATCCTTTTCCGCACCCAGCCCGAGCCGCGCCAGCGGCGAGGGCAACTAAAAAATAAAGTTTACAAAACCGCAAAAGTGTGTTATAATTGTTAAGACAAAAGAAATCAGGAGGAACACTATGAGCTTTACACAGGCAGACGTGCTTAAATACGGCGTCAAGCTGATAATCATATTCCTCGTTATCCCGGTGCATGAGTTTGCTCACGCCTGGGCTGCCACCAAGCTGGGGGACGATACCCCCACCTATCAGAACCGCCTGACCTTAAACCCGCTGGCGCATATTGACCCCGTCGGCGCTATCGCCATATTCTTCACCGGCTTCGGCTGGGGACGTCCAGTTCAGGTAAACCCCACAAGATTTAAGCACTACCGCTCCGGAATGGCGCTTACCGCCGCCGCGGGGCCTATAATGAACATCATCGTGGCGACTATAGGCATCATCTTCTATAAGGTAGTTTACGCCCTCTATATCACCCGACTGACCGAGCCCCTGTGGTGGGGAGTGCTGATATTCCAGTACTTCACGCTTATCAATCTCGGACTTGCGGTGTTCAACCTTATCCCTATCCCCCCGCTGGACGGCTCCAAGATACTGGCGTATTTCACTCCCGCCAAGTTCGATAAGTTCATAGCCGAGAATCAGCTCTACATCTCGCTGGGATTTGTGCTGCTGCTGATAACCGGCGCTCTTGATTACCCCCTTTCCTGGGTGCAGAACGGAATGTTTTGGGTGCTGGATAAGCTCACCTTCTGGGTAGATCTGATAGTAAAGGCAGTGATACTCTGATGACGGAGCTGCAATTCAAGCTGGAGAGCTTTGAGGGCCCCCTCGACCTGCTGCTCCACCTAGTTACCAAGCATAAGCTCAATATCTACGATATCGAGATAAGCCTGCTGCTTGAGCAGTACCTTGAATATATCGACAACGCCGAGATAAAGGACTACGAGCAGGCAGCCGATTTCCTTGAGATGGCTGCAAGGCTCATTTACATAAAGACCTGCTACCTGCTCCCCCAGCCGGAGGAGGCCGAGGAGCTCAAAAAGGAGCTCCAAGGGCGTATGATAGAATACTCCCTCTGCAAGCTGGCAGCCGGAAAGCTCCGGGAGGGCTATGCCGGAGGGCTGGTGTTCGTCAGAAAGCCGGTAAAGCTGCCGGTAAACAAGCTCTACTCCCGCCTGCACGATAAGCAGGAGCTCTATGACGCCTACCGCGCCATAGCCTCGAAGGTAAAGGAATACACCCCCCTGCGGGCGGATATGTTCTCGCCCATAGTGTCGAAAAAGGTAGTCTCGGTGGAATCCAAGATAACCGATATCCTGCAAAGGCTCTACCTCACCGGCACCTTTGAGATGGCCCACCTCTACGACGGAATGGAGGACCGCTCCGAGCGCATCGCCGCGTTTCTGGCAGTGCTGGAGCTGACCAAGTCCGGGCGCATCTTCCTGAATGAGGACAACACCCTCATCGAGCTTAAGACCGCCTCCGATGACCCGGAGGATAATACCCCGCCTGAGACAGAGCCGGAGGACACCGCTCCTATCGAAGCTCCCGCCGAGCCGGAGCCTGCTCCCGCAGAAGTCCCAGCCGAGCCGGAGACCGCATTGCAGGAGCCGCATGTTCCGGAGCCCCCAAAGACCTACACCGTAAGGCTCACCAAGCAGTCCTTTACGGTCAAGCTATATGACGAGCCCGAGCTGTCACCCGCCCCCGAAAGGGAGGCAATACCGGCCTCCGTCCCCATAGCGGAGCCCGCGTCGGAGCCGGAGAAGCCCTCAGAGCCCGAGCCGTCGCCCGCCCCCGAAAGGGTTGCAGTACCGGCCTCCGCCCCCATAGCGGAGCCCGCGCCGGAGCCTGAGAAGCCCTCCGAGCCGGAGCCGTCACCCGCCCCCGAAAGTAAGGCAGTACCGGCCTCCGCCCCCATAGCGGAGCCCGCGCCGGAGGACAACGAGGAGCTGGCGCTTCTCCGTCAGCTGGCGGATATGCCGGAGCCCCTCCGCGCCGAGAGGGCGAACCTCTACGGCACCCGTTATTACTGGGGCGCCCCAAACACCCGAAATTACGCATTATTACATAAGCTGAGGATTTGATATGGATATACAGGAAAAGGCAGCCTGCGTGGAGGCAATTCTCTTCGCCGGCGGCGACCCAACCGACGCGGACAAGCTGATGCAGGCCGCAGAGCTAACAGCTTCCGAGCTGCGGGAGGTCATCGGCTTTTTGGAGACGAAGTACTCCGACCCCGCCTCCGGCATCGAGCTTTTAAAATTGGAGGACAGCTACCAGCTGGCCACAAAGCAGCGCTTTGCCGAGCCCATAAAGACCGCCTACGAGATAAAGCGCAACACCGCCCTCTCACAGGCAGCGATGGAGGTGCTCACCGTCATCGCCTACAATCAGCCGGTCACCAAGAGTTTTATCGAAAATGTCAGAGGCGTGGACTCATCTTCAACCGTCAATTCACTGGTGGAGAAGGGCCTCGTCTGCGAGGCCGGGCGCCTAGAACTCCCCGGCAGACCCATAGCCTATAAAACCACCGACGCATTTCTGCGTTCGTTCCAGATATCGTCCATAGCCGACCTCCCCCCGCTCCCCGAGCAGGAGGCGCAGGTCACCATTGATGAAGTGATGTCCGATTAAATGCACAATGCACAGTTTACAATGCACAATGCACAATTCACAATTCACAATTAAAGGTGCGCCTGCGGCGCATGATGCCCATTCGGGCAGAGCAGTGTGATGTGAGTAATAATTGCGTTGTTATTGCAGACTATAACGGCTGATCGAGTATTTCATTAATGTAGGCGATAACATAATAATTGTGCGGGCTCACGGAACGTGAAGCTGTGCATGTGCATTGTGCATTGAACCAAGGGGGTGTGAGTATCAAAAGTAAAGGAAAGCTGATAGCGGCAGTGCTGGCGGTAATCGCTGTGTTTGCGCTGCTGATATGGCTGCATATATTCTGGTGGACGATGCTCGCACTGCTGGTGCTCATCGTGGTGCTGCTGCACTTCTCGGTGACGGTTAAACTGAAAGCAAGCAGGGCAGAGGGCATCGACATCAAAGCGGAATGGCTGTTCCTGACCCTCTATCCCAGAGGGAAGAAGTCCTCCCCCGAGCAGGAGCAAGCCCCTCCGGCGGTCATCGACGACGACAGCATCTTTGATGACCTGGACGACCTTGAGGACGACTTCATCGACGAGCCCGCCCCCTCCGAAGTGGTAAGCGAAGAGACCGTCTCCCCCGAAGAAGAGGACAAGCCCGAGGAGGAACCCTCCGAGGAAAAGCCCGAGGAAAAAGAGGACAAGCCCGAGCCAGTCAAGGAGGAGCCGAAAGAGAAAAGCTCCGGCGGCTTGAAGGGCAAGATAGCCTCCATCAAGGCCAAGTTCGAGAAGATAAAGCCCTATATCCCCGTGGCGTGGAGGGCTGTGCGCAAGTTTATGAAAGCTATCCGCTTCGAGGACGTTGACCTCTGGGCGGAGGTGGGTCGCTTCGACGCCCACGAGGCTGCAATCTACTATGGCGCCGTCCAGAAGCTGGTGTTCGGCACGCTGGAAAAGATAGGCCTGCTGTTCACGCTTAAGGTTAAGCGGGCGGACGTGCGCTGCTGCTTCTGCGAGAACAAGATAGACGGCGGCATTGAAATGACCGTCCGGGTGAGACCCTCTGCAATGATAGCCATAGCCTTCTGCACCGGAGTGAAGTTCCTCATCACCTTCCTCCGCCAGCGCAGAAAGCGTAAAAAGGCCGCCAAAGCGGCAGCCGCAGCATAAGGAGGAGACCGCTATGAGTATAAAGAAAGGGCGCGGCGCATCCATCATAATAAAAATAGGCAGCAGCAGCATAACACTCTCCATATCCCCCGCAGCGGTGTTCGCCGTATTCGCCGGGATAGCGCTTATCACCATAGTCAAACACAGCGGAGACTGCTCCTGCCCTTGCAAGGAATGTTCCGGGGAACAGTAATTCCGCATTCCGTATTCCGAATTCCGAATTTAATTTGAAAGGATAGATTATTATGAGCGAAAACACAAAGCTTGAACAGCTGGTCAAGACCGCGATGGAGAAAATCAGGGAGCTGACTGAGTGCGAGACCGTTATCGGCAAGCCTATCGTCACCGCCGATGGCACCACCATAATCCCTGTATCTAAGGTGTCTATGGGCTTTGCATCGGGCGGCAGCGACCTGCCTACCAAGTCCGGCGGACAGTTCGGCGGCGGCTCGGGAGCCGGCGTCACCGTTCAGCCTATGGCGTTCATCGTATGCCGCAACGGCGAGACCAAGCTGCTTCAGATGACCACCAACACCAGCTATCAGAACGCTATCGCCAACGTCGTTCCCGATGTGGTGGACAAGATCGTTGACTTCGTGGACAAAAAGACCGCCAAGAAGCCTGACCTGGAAAACGAGTCCGACGAGGAATAATTTTCCTTTAATTTTCAGAAAAACACAGCGCAAGATAATTGTGTAAGGGCGGGAAAAGCATTCTCCCATTTGTTTTGGAGAGGACGTGTTTTCCCAAGCTCAGCTCATTTTTCCTGCGAGGTGTTACTATGAACTTAACAGCAATTATCGCGGCAGCCGTAATGGGCGCTGCCGCTTGCTTTACTGCGCCCTCCGTACCCGTCGTTGCGGCAGTGGTCCCGCCGGAGATATCCGCCCGGAGCTGCGTCGTCATTGATGCGCTGTCGGGGGACGTTCTTTTTGAGAAAAATTCCGCAGAGCGCCTGCCTATGGCCAGCACCACCAAGATAATGTCCTCACTCATCGCCCTTGAAGGCGGCGACCTTGACACCCCCTTCACCGTTGACAGTAACGCTATAAAGGTGGAGGGCTCCTCTATGGGCTTGCAGGAGGGGGACACCGTCACAATGCGAGCCCTTGTGACGGGTATGCTCCTGCCCAGCGGTAACGATGCCGCCGGAGCCGCCGCCGTAAGAATTGCCGGCAGCGTGGAGGGCTTTGTCTATCTGATGAATGAAAGGGCGCAGGCTATGGGGCTGACGGATACTCATTTTGTCACGCCCTCTGGCCTTGACGACTACACCGACGAGCATTATTCCACCGCTATGGATATGGCGATGCTGACCCGTCAGGCGCTTAAAAATCCCGACTTCGCGGAGATATGCTCCAAGAAAACGGCGCAGCTGGAATTCGGCGACCCGCCCTACACCCGCTGGCTCACCAACACAAACAAGCTGCTCTCCACATTGGAGGGCTGTGTCGGGGTCAAGACCGGCTTCACCGATAAGGCGGGCAGATGCCTTGTCTCCGCCTGTGAGCGGCAGGGCAGCACCCTCATCTGCGTTACACTGAATGATCAGGACGACTGGTCCGACCACACTCGCCTCTACGACTACGCCTTCTCCCTGATGAGGGAGGTCCCCCTTACCCCGGAGCTTTCCGGCTATAAAATAGACACCGTCACCGGCGAGCGGGTCTACTGCCGGGGGGAGAGCGCATCGATTACTCTTCCGCCCTCCGCAGTCGGGCGCTTACAGCGCTACACCCTCATCAGACCCTTCCTCTACACCTATTCCACCGGCGAGCAGGTGGGGAGCACCGTATTCGTTCTGGACGGTGAGAAGGTTGCTTGCCTGCCGATAGTGGTTATATCATAAGTGAATTATTTTGCCGAGCCGCGCCATCGGCGAGGAATAAAAAACACCGCAGGGCTGTAATACCCTGCGGTGTAATTATTATCAATAGAGATCAATAAGCTCAGACAAGAGCGCCTGCGCCTTGCTGACAACGTCTCCCGGCTCCAAAACCCTTGCCTTGGTGCCAAACTGGAACAGCCAGCCAAAGAAGGTGGGGGATATCTGCACCTCAACGGTGACAACAAAGGTCTCCTCCGAGTTCTTGGTGCACTCAACGTTCTCGCCGAAGCGGTCGATAACTACGTCCATCAGCTCGTTAGCAAACTGTATCTTAAGCGTCCGCCTCTCGCCGCCGTACATAGAGAAAATGCTGCGCCGGTTTTCCAGCTCACGCTTCTCGTCATCGGTGAATACGGCTATTTTTGAATCCGTCATAGTGACGTCTGCCATTCTGTCCACCCGGTAGCGGATAATGCTGTCGTGATTGTGGCACTTGCAGGTGAGATAGTAGTTATCGCCGTCCCACACCAGCTCATAGGGCGAAACGAGGTAAGCGTCTCCGCCATGCTTGAGCTGACGCTTCTTCATCGAGTTGTAGGTGTAGTACTTAAAGGATATCCTGCGCTTCTTGGCGATAGCGTTCTGGATAGTGTTTATGCTGTAATATATGGTCTCGTTGATGGACTTGTTGCGGGAGCGCTGCGCCACATAGATCTGTCTGCCCAGCTGAGCTGCGGTGAACTTGTTGGTTATCCTTTGCAGCTTGGTGATGAGCTCATTTGATTTCTTTGTGGTCAGAAACCTGCATGACGCCACAGCGCTTGCAAGTATGAACAGCTCCTCGCCGGTGAAGTCCTCCCGCGAGAAATAGAAATATGCGTTGGAATGTCCCTTCTTGACAGTTTCGATAGTAATTCCGCTGTCGTTGAGGGTAGCGATGTCGTCATAGATGGTCTTGCGCTCCGCCTTGATGCCCTCTTTTTCGAGTATATCAATGAGCTCGTTTCCGGTTATGACGTTGTTTTCATCTGTCTGAGTTTTGAAGAGCTGCTCCATGCGCAGCAGCTTCTGCTTTTGTTTTGACGCACCTGCCATTAGCCTTGATCCTCCCCGCTTCGTTTCATATCCGACACCTTTTTCACCGAGCCGTCGGGTTCGATGATAGTCATGCTCTCCAGCTGCTGTGTGAGATTTCCCGTCACAAGACGGCGGTACTCATTGCGAAGCTGTGTCCTCTCGGACACCTCCTCCGCGGTCAGCTCCCTCTCGCGGGACAGCCGGGTAAGCTCTGACAGTCGGTCAAGCTTTGATCTCTCCATAAATTTTACTCCTTTTCGTACGGTGGATAATTTTGAGCCGCGCCTGTTGTCGGTGACGCTGCCGTTATGTTTTTGTTTCCCTTCCGTACTCCCGAATACAGCTTACACAAACGCTGCGCAATATTATGTGTATCATCATATGGGCTTCATATCATCTTTTATATATTTTTCGTGATTTTTAAAGTCCACAAAAACACCCACAATATGTCGGTAAGTCTTATTATAACACATCTTTTCAAGGATTTCAACAATTAAATTGCACAAACTGTCCGTTAAAATTCCCTCAATTTACACAAAAATCTTTAATTTTCGCCCCGATATTGACATTTTGGCCTTTTGGGAGTATGATAGTAATTGAGGATAGAACAAATGTTCTATTTGGTCGGGAGCCACTCACCCGACCCACCGTTCTGCCCCGGACGGAAACCTCATACGCCAAAGTGACAGACCATAAGACAGGCGGGCAGGACCCCGCCGCACTGCCGGGGAGGTAGATCAAAATGAAAAACCTGATAGATGTATACGAAAACGACCTTGTTAAACTGACTGAGCGCTCACGCCAGCTCCACGAGGAGCTCAGGCGGGGAGTGCCAGAGGAGGAGCTTGCCTCATTCCAGGCCAGGTGTGAGCTTCTTGACCGGGAGCGCTATGAGCTGATGTTCTCTATGGCTCTGATGAAGCGCCTGACCTCGCCCAAGCCCCCGTCCCCGAGCCTTGCCTCCTATGACTGGCTTGAAAAGGAGGACGATGCCCCGGAAGGTGATGCCGCGTGCTGAAGCGGCTCTCCTACGACGACCTGCTGACAGCCGACAAATCCAACCCCCTAGAGGACGCTGAGCGCCGGCTGTTTGGCAGCTATCCCCGGCTTATTCGGGAAGTTTTAGACGGGCGATTGACTTATACACAAAAATGTTATATAATGTTATATTATAAGGATGGCCTCTCAATGACTGAGATTGCTGACCGCTTCGGCGTGAACCGCTCCACCGTCTCCCGCACCATAAAACGCGCCCGGGACAAAATCAAGGACGCCATCGCCTGTGAGATAATAAAGAATAAACTGAGGTGATCTATGTCTACCCCGATAATTGACTTTATAAATAGCTACCGCTCCGGTGATGTCGCCGAGCTGCATATGCCCGGCCATAAGGGCACCCCCCTCATTGGTGCCGAGCCTCTGGATATCACCGAAATAAAAGGCGCCGACGCTCTTTTTGAAGCCTACGGCATCATCGGCCAGAGCGAGAAGAATATGTCCTCCGCCTACGGCTCAGCCCTCACAGTCTATTCCACCGAGGGCTCGTCTCTCTCGGTCAAGGCTATGCTCGCCTGCGTCCGGGACTACTTCGGCGCGACCTTCCGCATTGCCGCCGGCCGCTCCTGCCACCGGGCATTTATAAACGGCTGTATCCTGCTGGATATCGACCCCGTTTGGATATACCCCTCCGAACCCGCCCCCGGCCTCTGCACAAGTACTATAACTCCCGAGGACGTGGAGCTGACCCTCTCACAGCACCCGGAGGTGAACGCCGTTTACATCACCTCCCCCGACTACTACGGCGATATGGCGGATATCTCCGCCATTGCGGAGGTGTGTCACCGCCGCGGCGCTTTGCTCATCGTTGACAACGCCCACGGCGCTTACCTGAAATTTGCAAGCCCGGATATCCACCCCATAACGCTGGGGGCGGATATCTGCTGCGACTCCGCCCACAAGACCCTCCCGACCCTGACGGGCGCCAGTATGGTGCATATCTCAAAGTCGGCGCCGGAGGCTCTTTGCCGGAGCATCAGGGAGGAAATGTCGCTGTTCGCCTCAACCTCCCCCTCCTATGTGATAATGTCCAGCCTTGACCGCACCGCCCACGAGCTGACCGAGGGAGACCTCCCCCAGCGCATAAGGGAGTGCTGTGATTTCGTCACTAAGATGAAGAGCTGGCTCTCGGCGAAGTGGTACGATATCATCGGAGACGAGCCTATGAAGCTGACTGTCTCGGCGCTACCACTGGGATATAGGGGCTATGAGCTGGGAGGGATACTGCGCAGCTGCGGGGTAGAGCCGGAGCTTTGCGACGACTTCTGCGCCGTACTTATGCCGTCCCCCTACAACAGTCAGGAGGATTTAGAGAGGGTGGCGGACGTGCTGCTGTCGGTAGAGGGGCGCAAGCCCAAGAAGCTGACACCGCTTAGGTCGCACCCGAAGAAGGTAATGACCCTGCGGGAGGCATATTTCTCGCCTCACGAGCGGATACCTGTTACAGATACGCTGGGGAGGGTGCTGTCCCGGTCGGTGCTGTCCTGCCAGCCTTCAGTTCCAGCGGCGCTGGGCGGCGAAAAAATTGACAGGGAGAGCATAAAAATTTTAAAAAGGTATGGCTTTTTGGAAGCAGATGTGGTAAAATGAAAATGCGGAACGCATTTTTAAATTCGGAATTCGGAATTCGGAATTAAAGGAGCCGCTTCGCGGCAGTATCTGCGCTCCGCGCAAAAGCGCCCCAAAGGGGCGCATAAAAATCATCGGCGTCAGCCGATACCGCAATTCCGAATTAGAAATAGGGGGTTTACTATGAAGCTAGTCTACGCCATCGTCAACGACGATGATACATATGCCGTTACAAAGGCTCTGCAGGCGCAGGGCATAAGAGCCACTAAGCTGGCGTCTACCGGGGGGTTCCTCTCAAGAGGAAATACCACCTTTATGATCTGCTGCAAGGACGAGGAGGTGGAGACAGTCGTTACCGCATGCCGTGAGCATTCCAAAAAGCGCCGACAGGTAGTTTCCTCATCTGCCATAAGCGAGGGCGCCGTCAGCGAGGCTATGCCAATTGAGGTCACTATCGGCGGAGCGACTATCTTCGTCACCGATATCGAAAGGTTCGAGCAGGTCTGATGAAGCTTTATTCAAACGATGAGAACAAGCGCCTTATAAGCCTGATGAGGGCAAAGGGCAGAGAGCCTCACTCAATCGTCATCACCGGCGAGGCCGGCTCCGGCAGACGGACGCTAGGAAAATATATCGCCGCCGCACTTCTCTGCGAGAACAGCGGAGAGCCCTGCGGCAGGTGCCGCGCCTGCAAGATGATAGAGAGCGGCAACCACCCGGACTTCAAAACAATTGAGGCTAACGACTCCGGCAACTACAAGCTGGATAGCATCAGAGAGGTAGTTGCAGACGCCGTCATCAAGCCAAATGAGGGTGCGCTGAAGGTCTACCTTATCCCCGACCTCGATCGCTCCCCGCAAACGGCGGTGGCAGTGCAGAACGTTCTGCTCAAGCTGGTTGAGGAGCCCCCCGACCATTGCGTTATTATAATGACGGCGGTGACTAAGGAGATTTTCCTGCCCACCATCATTTCCAGAGTGCTGTGCCTTTCCGCCCAGCCCTGCACAAGACAGCAGGCGGAGGAATGGCTCACCCTTCATGGAGGCTTCGGGCAGGACGATATAATCAGAGCGGTAAGCTGCTGCGGAGGCAACATCGGCAGATGCGTCCAGTTCCTCACAGGCAAGGAGCTCCCCGCCGCATACGAGTGCGCCAAGGCAGTAGCAGAGGCCATAGCCTCCAAGTCGGAGTATGATACCTTGAAGGCCTTCATGGCAGCCGACGGCAAAAAGCCGGTGCTGCGGCTGACCTTTGAGATGCTCTCGGAGACCGCCCGGGCAGCCTGCCTGACAGCAATGGGCGCCCCAAGAGAGGATTGCTGCTGTGAGAAAGAGGCACAGGCTTTGGCGGAGCAGTACAACTCCCTGCAATTGGAGGAGCTGTGCACTCTGATAAACGACTACCGCGGCAGGATAAATGCCAACTGCTCACTGTCGCTGCTGGTAAACAGCTTTACGGCGAGAGCGCTGGGGCAATAAGGAGGATAAAATGCTTAAAATAATAGGTGTAAGATTTAAGTCCGTCGGGAAGGTCTATTACTTCGACCCGAGGGAGCTAGATGTAAAAATGGGCGATAAGGTCATCGTGGAGACCGCCCGGGGCGTTGAGTGCGGAGAGGTCTGCCTTACGGATAGGGAAATAGACGACTCCAAATTCCAGAACCCCGTCAAGCCGGTGATACGCATCGCCACTGAGCAGGACTTCCGCCAGATAGAGCGCAACAAAAAGCGCGAGGAGGAGGCCTTTGAGATCTGCAAGCAGAAGATCGAGGCCCACGGTCTTAAAATGAACCTCATCGAGGCGGAGACCACCTTCGACAACAGCAAGCTGCTGTTCTATTTCACCGCCGAGAGCCGCGTGGATTTCAGAGAGCTTGTAAAGGATTTGGCATCTGTGTTTCGCACCCGCATTGAGCTTAGGCAGATAGGAGTGCGTGACGAGGCCAAAATGCTGGGAGGTCTTGGCATCTGCGGTCAGCCCTTCTGCTGCTCCAGATTTTTGGGAGAGTTCCACCCCGTATCCATCAAGATGGCAAAGGAGCAGTCGCTGTCACTTAATCCCACCAAGATATCCGGCACCTGCGGCAGGCTGATGTGCTGCCTCAAATACGAGCAGGACAGCTACGAGCAGCTATTTAAGATAACTCCTAAGGTGGGAGCCATAGTCTCCACCGCCGAGGGCAGGGGAGTTGTGGAGGAGGCCAACCTCCTGACCGGAAAGCTTCGGGTCAAGATAGACAAGACCGACAATGTGGTGACTGTTTCCAAGGACGATGTTGAGGTCATCAAGGATGGCCGCGACCCCACCCGCATGAGCAAGGGCGAGATGCGCGCGCTCAAAAACTTAGAGGATAACTGATTTTTTACGTCGCGCTGCGCTCCCGTTGGTCGCTTGTGTGTGCCGGCAAATAACCTTCGCACCGCGACCGAAGTCTGCCCGCGCTGTGGCCTTTTGTACCAGCATTCCACAGGGTGAGACGTGCGGCACTTTACGCCCAACTGTGAGCCGCTGCAAAAATTATTTACGCAGGAAAAGGATATTTCTCCGCCGCAGGCGGGGAGAATATCCTTTTCCGCTAAGCCCCGAGCCGCCCCGGGCGGCGAGGGAATAACTGAAAGGAGAGCTCCGAATGATAAGATTTAAAAACGGCACCGTCCTCACGCTGAACAACAGCTGCGAGCCCCAAAGCTGCGAGGTCTGGACTGAGGGAGATAAGATAGCCTTCGTGGGAAACCCCACCGACGAGCAGCTGAAAAATACCGCCTTCGAGCGAGAGATTGATTTAGAGGGCGACCTGCTGATGCCCTCCTTCAAGAACGCACACACCCATTCGGCGATGACCTTCCTGCGCTCCTATGCCGACGACCTTCCCCTCCACGACTGGCTCCACAAGCAGGTGTTCCCTATGGAGGCCAAGCTCACCGGCGAGGACGTTTACTGGTTTACTAAGCTGGCGATACTGGAATACCTCTCCTCGGGCATCACCGCCAGCTTCGATATGTATTTCGAGCTTGACGATTATGTTAAAGCCAATGTGGAGAGCGGCTTCCGCACCGTCCTTTGCGGAGCGGTCAGCGGCGAGCGTGAGAACGCTAAAGTCCTTGAAGAGCGCTACTTGAAGTACAACGGCTTAAAGCACCCGCTCATCTCAATGCAGCTGGGCTTCCACGCCGAATACACCGCCTCCTTTGGCCTGATGGAGGATATCGCCGCACTTGCAGAAAAGTACAAGGCCCCCGTTTCGATGCATTCCTCCGAGACTGCCGACGAGGTCTGGGGCTGCCGGGAGCGCTACGGCAAGACCCCCACCGAGCTCTTTGAGAGCCTGGGCCTCTACAACTACGGCGGTGCTGCCTTCCACTGCGTACATCTTACCAAGGAGGACGAAATGATACTGGCTGCCCGGGGCGTCTGGGCGGTGACGAACCCCTGCTCCAACTCCAAGCTCTCCAGCGGAGTGGCGCAGGTGGCGCATATGATGGATATGGGCATAAATATGGCTATCGGCACCGACGGTGCTGCCTCCAACAATGCCCTTGATATGTTCCGGGAGATGTACCTGCTCTCAATGCTGCAAAAGATAGAGGAGATGGACGCCGCCGCAATGCCCGCCGAGGACGTCATCAAAATGGCCTGCACCGGCTCCGCTTTGGCTATGGGCCTCACCGACTGCGACTGCATCGCCCCCGGCAAGCAGGCAGACCTGCTGGTCATTGACCTGAAAAAGCCCAATATGCAGCCGCTGAACAATACTGTGAAAAATCTGGTATACAGCGGCTCCAAGCAGAACGTGCGCCTTACAATGTGCGCCGGCAATATCCTCTATGAGAACGGAGTTTACCGCATCGGAGAGGACGAGCAGCGTATTTACGCTCGGTGCAACGAGCTGGCTGATAGCCTGAAAGCGCGATGATAAACAAAAAAACTCCCCCAGCCCGGGGGAGTTTTTTTATGCCTGAAAACAGTTATCCGTTCATTGTAGCCACAACGTCAACGCCTGTGCCGCAAACATCAGAAAGGATAACATCTCCGATGTAGATGGGGGAGGGAACAGTGGTGTCCTTTATCGCCGCCACCACATCGAAAATCTTTTCCTTCGGTATAGCCCCCGCAGTCTTGCAGGAAATGGGCTGTGCGTGGACGTTCAGAGCCGTGGTGGTCACCGTCCGGGTGGGAGCCGTAACCTCGCTCATGGCGTAATTCTTGCCGATATTGCAGGTGTAGCCGGTTATGGACTTTATCTCTCCGCCCTCCAGCTCAACGGTTATGGGGCAGCCCATAGGGCAGCCTATGCAGGTTAGCTCTCTGGTCATTTCGCCGCCTCCTCTACACTAACTGTGATGGTGTCGCCCTCGATCAAGTCAAGGTCGGCACGGGTGAGCTTAATGTCAATCATTTCGCTGGGGACGAATATTCTCGCCGCCTTCTTGGCGATGAGCTTCTCCCCGCACTTAACGGTTATCTTCGATGAGGGGTAAACATTTCCTACCCTGAAACGCAGGTGCATATCCTCCTCCACGCTTTCCCTGTAAATGCGGGAGGGAACGGTGTAGCGCACGCCGTTGCCGGTGGTGACGTTTATGGGTGCGCCGGGGTTTGCCTTCCTGCCCTTGATATAGCCCACCGCCGACTCGCCGGCTCTGGCGGATTCCTCCGAGACGAAGTCCACCAGGTCGTGGACGTGCAGAACGTTTCCGCAGGCGTAGATGCCCTCGATGTTCGTCTCAAAGCTCTCGTCCACCGAGGGGCCGTTTGTGAGGGGGGAGAGCTCCACTCCCGCAGAAGATGACAGCTCGTTCTCCGGGATAAGTCCGCAGGAGAGCAGCAGCGTGTCGCAGCTGTAATATTCCTCAGTTCCGGGGATAGGCGTGCTGTGCTCGTCCACCTTGGCGATGTAAACGCCCTCCAGCTTGTCCTTGCCCTTGATGTCAACGACTGTATGGGAAAGCAGCAGGGGGATCCCGAAGTCGTCAAGACACTGAACGATGTTCCGCTTAAGACCGCTGGAATAGGGCATCAGCTCCGCCACAGCCTTGACCTTAGCACCCTCCAGCGTCATTCTCCTTGCCATAATGAGGCCGATGTCGCCGGAGCCTAAGATAACTACCTCTTTTCCTATCTGTGCGCCCTCGCAGTTGACCAGCTTTTGAGCGGTTCCTGCGGTGTATACTCCCTGCGGCCTAAAGCCGGGTATCCCCAGCGCCCCTCTGGGACGCTCCCTGCAGCCCATAGCCAGAATGACCGCCTTGGCCTTGATAGTTTCGCAGCCTGTGTACCGCCCGATGACGGTGACCTGCTTATCCTTTGAGATATCCAGCACCATAGTGTTGAGCAGGTATTCTATCCCCAGCTCCTCCACCTGCCTGATGTAGCGGTAGGCGTACTCGGGGCCGGTGAGCTCTTCCTTGAAGGTCTTGAGGCCGAAGCCGTTGTGTATGCACTGGTTGAGTATTCCTCCCAGCCTGTTGTCACGCTCAATGATGAGAATG
>JAFUTK010000067.1 GCA_017471405.1 Ruminococcus sp. | reverse complement strand
GCAAATATATTAAAGAAGCGCTACGAAGCCGAGCTCCCCGCCGACTGCGGCTTTAACCTGAAAAACGTGGCGGTGGACGGACAAACCTCCACCGAGCTGCTCTCCGCACTCAACTCCGGAAAGTTCGATGCGGATATAGCGGGGTTTGACTGCATCGTCATCTCCATAGGCGGAAACGATCTGCTGGATGCTCTGTGGGATACCCTTAAGGACATTGGAGTGGGCATCGGCAGCGGCGACATCGGCATTACCGACATCGTCAAGATGGCCGCCTCCTTCGGCGACCTGAAAGACAAGCTAGACGAAAACCTGGCGGTGTTCGACAGCAACATCAAGGCCATAGCCGGCTACATAAAGGGCAGAGCCAAGGGCGAGCTGATTATCCAGACTCTCTACGACCCCTTCCAAGGCTTCAAGAAGGTGCCGGGCATAGCCTCAATAGCTCAGGAAAAGATAGCCAAGCTGGACGAGGCCATCAAGCTCCACGCCGGGGACGCCGACGGCGGCTACACCGTATGTGACGTTGCCCCCGACTTTGACGGCAAGGCCGAGGAGCTGACAAGGATAGAGCTCATAGATATTCACCCCAACGCCGATGGCCACAAGGTCATCGCCGAGGTGCTGGATAAGACTATCCGCGCAAAAAAATATCATTATCTGAAAGCGGTGGAGGTGCAGGCTCCCGCCGCAGAGGAAAAAGAGAATGACGGTACAAACGTATGGCTCATAGTCGGCATAGCGGCGGCAGCCGTGGCTGTGGGTGCTGTGGTCACCGTCATCATCATCAGAAAGAACCGCGCAGCGGTCAACGGAAAGGACATAAATGAATGAAAGCATATCTGATAGACTTTGAGAACGTAAAATCCAAGGGACTTGTAGGCATCGAGCAGCTGGGGGAGGACGACAAGGTAATCATCTTCTACAGCGAGAACAGCGACACCATCAGCTTTGAGATGCACTGCAAGGTGATGACCTCCCGGGCGGACATTGAGTACCTTAAGGTGAGGGTCGGTGGCAAGAACGCGCTGGATTTCCAGCTCTCCACCCTGCTGGGCTATCTGCTGGCGAAGGGCAGCTACACTCACATCTTCATCATCAGCGGGGACAAGGGCTTTGACAAGCTCCACGATTTCTGGAACGTGTCCTTTGCAGACAAGAACAGCTGCACCGTTTTCCGCACCCAGACCATAGCCGCGGCTGTGACCTTTGCAGCTAACAGGCCCGCCGCTCCCCTGCCCGCAGCGGAGCCTGAGACGCTCCCTGCTGCCGAGGCTCCCGCCGAGGATCCGGAGGTGACATTAACAGAGCCCGCTCCCCAGCCGGAGCCCGTACTGCCGGAGGAGGTAGTCATCACCAAGAAGGAATCCCCTCGCAAGCGGGGCAGACGTCCCCAGTCCACAGAGGAGATAGTAAAGAGCTCGCTGCTGGGCAAATTTGACCTGTCCGATGAGGAGATAGCCTCCGTTGTTTCCTGTGTGGCCGAATCGGAGGACAAGGAGGATTTCCACAACGCTTTGGCCAAGATATTCAAGGCACAGGCCACCGACCTTTACAAGGTGCTGCGCCCCAAGTATTTAAAGCTCAAAGAGGGGCTGACTGCGGAGGCTCCCGCAAAGGCCTCCGACCCCATAGATTCTCTCCCGCTCTACGGGAAGATATCCGTCTCCGCCGAGCCTGAAAAGGCTCCCGAGCCGGAGGCTGCACCTGAGCCTGTACCGGAGCCGGAGCCCGCTCCCGTCGAGGAGGCTAAGCCCGCAAAGGCTAAGAAAAAGCCCACCCGCCGCAAGCCCAAGGCTAAAGTCAGTGCTCTGCGCCACGAGCTTGACAAGCTGCTGGCATCAAGCTGCTCCGAAGAGGAGATAGCCTGCGTTGAGCGTCTCATAGGCGAGACCGACAGCAAGCAGAAGCTCTACCTCTCCATCGTAAAGGAATACCGGAAGGACAGAGGCTGCGAGATTTACAAGCTGATAAAGTCGGAGTACAACGCTCTGGCAGCATTAAAGGAAACGGCGGAGGTATAAGATGAAGCTGATGATAGCCTCCGACATTCACGGCTCGGCCTACTGGTGCGGGCGGCTGCTGGAGGAATTCAATTCGGGCGGCTATGAGAGGCTGCTGCTTTTAGGCGACCTGCTCTACCACGGCCCGCGCAATCCCCTGCCGGAGGGTCACGACCCAAAGGAGGTGGCAAGGCTGCTCAACTCCGTAAAGGAGCGGATACTCTGCGTTAGAGGCAACTGCGACTGCGAGGTAGACCAGATGATGCTTCAGTTCCCGGTACTTGCGGACTACGCCTGGCTTTACATCGACGGCTGCTCCCTTTTTGCGACCCACGGGCACGTCTACAACAAGGAGACCCCTCCCCCGATGCCGACGGGGACATTCCTGCTGAACGGACATTTCCACATTCCGGAGATAACTGAGCAGGAGGGCTTTGTCTACGTCAACTGCGGCTCTGTGGCTCTGCCGAAGAACGGCTCCGCTCAGAGCTATGCAGTCCTTGAGGACGGCAAATTCCGGCTGTGCTCTCTCGAATAATGGTAAACGCCCTCCGCGTCGTGCTGATGCGGGGGGTATTTATTTTACCGATATTTGTAGAAAGTTTGTTCTTGCCTCTTGAAATAACGGCGGAGATATGTTATAATTAAGGGTAGTTTATTTTCGGAGGGAAAAGCATGAGGATACTGGGCATCGACCCCGGCTATGCCATAGTCGGCTACGGGATAGTTGAGCACTCTCACGGCAAATTCACGCTCATCGACTGCGGAGCGGTGACTACTGCTGCCGATATGCCCTTTCACAAGAGGCTGAAGGTCATCAACGAGGATATGTCCCTCATAATAAAGAAATACTCGCCGGACGAGGTGAGCATTGAAAAGCTGTTCTTCAACGACAACGCAAAGACAGCGATAGACGTAGCTCAGGCCAGAGGTGTGACGCTGCTGCCGGCGATACAGCAGGATATCCCGATCTTTGAATACACTCCCTTGCAGGTGAAGTCTGCGCTGGTGGGCTACGGCAGGGCGGAAAAGCATCAGATACAGGAGATGGTGCGGAATATGCTGCACTTAAAAGCCATAATCAAGCCGGACGACACTGCCGACGCGGTGGCGCTGGCTATAACCCACGGCCTCTCGCTGGGAAGGCGGGAGCTTGAAAAGTCAAATCAAATCTAACAGGTGATAATATGATATATTCAGTAAGAGGAAAGCTGATACACACAGAGGCTGAGCTGGCGGTAGTTGAGTGCGCAGGTGTAGGCTACGAATGCAGGACCAGCCTTTCCACCCTGCAAAAGATAGCGGGCAAGGACGAGGTAATGCTTTTGACCTACTTAAATGTCCGCGAGGACGGGGTAGACCTTTTCGGCTTTGCCGACGAGGAGGAGCTACGGAGCTTCAAGCTGCTCATCTCGGTCTCCGGGGTGGGACCCAAGGCGGCTATCTCTATACTTTCGGCTATGAGCCCGCAGCAGTTTGCTTTGGCTATTGCCACTGGCGACTCCAAGAGCTTCACACAGGTAAAGGGCATCGGCAAAAAGACTGCCGAGCGTCTCTGTCTTGAGCTTAGGGACAAGGTAGCGGGAGAGACCATCTCCGTCCGGGGACAGAAGGCTATTGCCGCTCCCATAAGCGGCGGCAGCGTCAGTGATGCCATTACAGCGCTGGAGGTTTTAGGCTACTCCGCTGCGGAGGCTGCGGGGGCTGTTTCCAAGCTTGACCCGTCCCTCTCCGTAGAGGAGCTTATAAAGGGTGCTTTGAAGCAGCTGGCGAGGTTCTGATATGTACCCCGAAACGCAGAGGCCAAGACGGCTCAGGGGCTTTGACTATGGTTCGTCGGCGCTTTATTTCGTGACTATGGTGACGAGGAAGGGTGCCTGCATCCTCTGGGATTGGAGGAGCGTTTTGGCGGCTACTAGCCGCCAAAATGGTGAGGAATTTGAAAAGCCGATACTGTCAGAGTGCGGCGAGGCGGCAAAGCACTTTATTGATGAGATAGAGCACCACTATGCCGGCATAAGGGTGGAGGAGTACACCATTCTCCCGAACCACGTCCATATGCTGATACGCTTCGGAGTTACGGCAGCTTCCGGGCGGCTAATAGCCGCCCAGACCACCCTCCCCACAGTTATCCAGCAGCTAAAGCAGGCAATGACCAAGCACTTGGGCGTAACAGTCTGGGCGAGAACATACATTGACAGGATAGTCAGAGACGATAAGGAAGCCAAGGGCCTTCGGGACTACATAAGGATTAACGCCAAAGACTGGACGAGGGACAGCCTCTGCCCGAAGATATAGGAAAACAGGAAATACGAATGGCTCGTAATACTAAAGGAGTAACGGAGAAAAGCAATGATAGAATCAAGTGACTTTGACTTTGAGAACCGCTTCGTCGCACCAACACCCATACAGTCAGACGACGGCGACGACTTTGAGATATCCCTGCGGCCTAAAACACTGGACGAGTATATCGGGCAGGATAAGGTCAAGGAAAATATGAAGGTGTATATCGAGGCCGCCAAGAAGCGCGGAGACAGCCTCGACCACGTCCTGCTGTACGGCCCTCCGGGACTGGGCAAGACCACCCTTTCAACTATCATCGCCCACGAGATGGGCGTGAATATCCGCACCACCTCTGGCCCCGCCATAGAAAAGCCCGGCGACCTCGCCGCTATCCTTACCAACCTCGAAAAGGGCGACGTGCTCTTCATCGACGAGATACACAGACTTTCAAGACAGGTGGAGGAAATCCTCTACCCCGCTTTGGAGGACTATAAGATAGACATTATTATGGGCAAGGGCCCCGCTGCAAGGAGCATACCTATCGAGCTAAATAAGTTCACCCTCATAGGCGCTACCACCCGCTCGGGACAGCTTTCCGCTCCGCTGCGGGACCGCTTCGGCGTCATCGAAAGATTAGAGCTCTACTCTCCCCAGCAGCTCTGCGAGATAATTATGCGCTCGGCTGTGATATTGGGCGTCCCCTGCGATAAGGACGGCGCTATGGAGCTGGCCTCCCGTTCAAGAGGCACTCCCCGTATCGCCAACAGATTTTTAAAGCGCGTCCGCGACTTTGCCGATATAATGGGCGACGGACGCATCACCAGAGAGATAGCCCACATAGCCCTCGACAAGCTGGACGTGGACGACCTGGGCCTTGACAGACTGGACAGACGTATGCTGGAGATGATAATCAAGGGCTACGGCGGCGGTCCTGTGGGACTGGAGACCCTCGCCTCCGCTATCGGCGAGGAGGCCGTAACTTTAGAGGACGTCTGCGAGCCCTATCTGATGCAGCTGGGCTTCATCGCAAGAACTCCCAGGGGACGCTGCGCCACCCAGCTTGCCTACAAGCATCTGGGCATACTCAAGGACGGTCAGACAATGCTATGACGGAGCAGAATAATTCCAAGCTTACCGCCCTGCTGTTCTGCGGGATAGTTATGGCCATAACCGCTGCCTCGGATTCTTTGCGGGGAGTGTTCCTCCCCCAGATGAGGGATAGCTTCTCCCTCACAGAGCCTCAGGCATCAAGGATAATAATGATAAGCTACATCGGCAACCTGCTGTTTCTCTCAATTGGAGGGAGGCTTTCGGACAGGCTGCCGAAAAAGCGCTTTCTCTGCGGAGTGCTGCTGCTATGGTCAGCTGCGCTCTGCTCCTATGTTCTGACGGAGAATTACTATATCCTGCTGGCAATGATGATGATATCCATGGGAGGCTCCACCCTCATCTCAACCACAGTGAACCTCATCACTCCGATGCTCTTCGCCTCGCCGGCAATGATGGTGAGCATATTCAACTTTTTGCAGGGCGCCGGGATAACCGTCTCGCAGAACGTGGGAGGCCGCTTTGCCGACAGCCTTAAGGGCTGGCATACCGCCAACCTGATACTACTTGTGCTGGCGATAGTGTGTATTCTTCTGCTGCTCGCCTTAAAGCTGCCGGAGCCCGAGAGAACGGAGAAAAAGCGCAGCAGCGTCCTCTCCGTTATAAAGGACCCCGCCGCCATACTTCTCATTTTGATATGCGGGTTCTACTTCGTAGCCGAGCACGGACTGATGAACTGGCTGACCTCCTACGGCAGTGAGCATCTGGGCTTTACCGTTGACCGCTCCGCATTTTTCCTCTCGCTGTTTTTCGGAGGGATAACCGTCGGCAGGCTGGTATTTGCCCCGCTGATAGACAGGCTGGGGATATTCAAGAGCCTGCTGATATGGTCAGCCGCCGGAGCGGCGCTCTACACTGTCGGCATTGCCATCGGCAAACAGGGAATGTGGGTAATCGGAGCCAGCGGAATTGCCTTCTCCATACTTTACCCGATGCTGGTAATGCTCATCGGAAAATATTTTGACCCCTCTGAGGCGGGCTCGGTCACCGGACTGATTCTGAGCATAGCCACCTTCTTCGATATCGGCTTCAACGCCTTTTTCGGCAGCCTTGTGGAGTACGCCGGGTACGGGAAGGCTATTATCGTGCTGCCGGTATCGGCGGTGCTGTTCTGCGTGATGCTCTATGTGCTGAAATTCACAGTTAAACGTTCAAAGGATATTACCTGAAGGTCTCGTGACAAATCAGATCGTACTGATCATATATAAACTGATACGGAGGTAAGCTATGTCCAAAAGTCATATAACAAATTTCAAATGGGGTGACAAATTTTCGTTTTTTGTCAGCCTTTGCCTGCTGCTGCCCGGGCTGGTCCTTCTGATAAGCCTTCTGATTCTGATCGGCGGTCATATCAACCAAAAGAGCGTCTGCACCGAGAAGGTGTCGGCACAGGTGGTGAGCTATAAAGAGGAAGAGCGCAAGGTCAAAAAAAGCCGCTCGTATTACACGGTCTATTATCCGATGTATGAGTTTGAGTACGGCGGAACAAGCTATTCCTGCATAAGCGAGCACGAACAGAAATATGAACAGTTCCCTGTCGGCGAGTTTGTTGAGATGTTTATAGATCCCAGCTCGCCGTCCACCTTCTATGTTCCCGAGGAAAACGGTTATAACAGCAAGTTATTGAAATTATTGATCAGCTGTATCCCTCTGACGCTTTCAGGAGGCATATCGTTTGCCGTATCAGTCAGGGGCAGGATAAGAATGAACAAAAGCAAGAGCTTGGTTACACAGTAACACTTTGCTGCACGTCCGGTATATTCATATGTTAAAAACGGAACAATAAACGTTTTAAAAAACAATAGTAATCAAATTACGGACTAATGTCCGAACGCGGCACGGACTTCGCACGCCTGCACATACCCAAGCGAGGGGCGGGAGTGCCCCGCGGCTTCCGTGGTGCGCCGTGTGCACAAAATCTAATTTATCAAACTGACTAACATTGGAAACGCGGGCACCGCCTTACGTCGCCAGCACTCTTGAAAGCGACGAAGGAGCGTAACGCGAATTCGGTGGTGCACCGTGTGCACAAAATTAATAAAAATACTATTGATTTTAATGATTTAATGTGATATAATCGTATATTAGCAGAAAAATAACAGAAGTCGGAGGCGATGGATATGAAAATGAAGGCTAGTCAAGCCATGGTGGAATGTCTTAAAGCGGAGAATATCAAGGTCGTCTACGGCTATCCCGGGGCGGCTATTTGCCCGTTTTATGACTCCCTGATGGACTCGGGGATAAGGCACGTCCTTGTCCGGCACGAAGCCAACGGAGGGCATGAGGCCAGCGGCTACGCCCGCATTTCCGGAAAGCCCGCAGTCTGTATCGCGACCTCGGGCCCCGGCGCTGTAAACCTCATCACTGCAATTGCTACGGCATATGCCGATTCGATACCCATAATCTGCATCACAGGCCAGGTCAACACCGACCAGATCGGCTCGGACGTTTTCCAGGAGGCGGACATCACAGGAGCCGCCGAGCCCTTTGTTAAGCACAGCTACCTGGTCAAGGACGCCGCCGATATTCCCAGAGTGTTCAAGGAGGCGTTCTATATCGCCGGCACCGGCAGACCCGGCCCTGTGCTGATAGACGTTCCTATGGACGTCCAGCGGGCAGAGATAGATTTTGATTACCCCAAGTCGGTGGACATCCGAAGCTACAAGCCCACCACCAAGGGCAACGCCTTCCAGATAAAGCGGGTGCTCTCGGAGCTGGAAAAGGCCAGCAAGCCCCTTATCTGCATCGGAGGAGGAGTTTTTGCCTCCAACGCGCAGGAGGAGATAAATGAGCTGGCCCACATAATGAATATCCCGGTCATCACCACTATGATGGGCATTTCCGCATTTTCGGACGATGACCCGCTGTTCTTCGGTATGCTGGGTATGCATGGCGTCAAGAGCGCCAACACCGCCGTCAACGAGTGCGACGTGCTGTTCCTCGTGGGAGCGAGAGTGGGCGACAGAGCCGTAAGAACTCCCCTGGCACTGGAAAAGACCACAAAGATACTTCACATTGATATAGACCCCGCCGAGATAGGCAAGAACATCGGCGCAGACCTCCCTCTGGTAGGAGACGCGAAATACGTCCTCCGGCAGATGATAGAAAAGGCCAAGCCCCAGCAGCACGATGAGTGGATAGCGGAGCTTAACACCTACCGTCAGGAGCGGGTATTCGAGCCTGCTAAGGCGGGAACGGTAAATCCACGCTGGTTCATCGACAGGCTCTCCCGGGCAATGCCTGATGACACCGTCGTTGTGGCGGACGTAGGACAAAATCAGATATGGACTGCCACCGGCTACCACATCGGCAAGGGCGGCAGGTTCATGACCTCTGGCGGTATGGGCACTATGGGCTATTCCCTGCCGGCGGCTATCGGCGCAAAAATGGCTGACCCCTCCCGCACCGTTATGGCGGTCTGCGGCGACGGCTCGCTGCAAATGTGTATGATGGAGCTGGCAACAGCCGTTCAGCACGACGTCAAGGTAAAGGTGGTCGTGATGACCAACAACCGTTTGGGAATGGTAAGAGAGCTCCAGACCAAGGGCTACGATGGCCGCGAGACTGCGGTATTCCTTGACGGCTCTCCCGACTTCATCAAGCTGGCGGAGGCCTACGGCATAAAGAGCTGCCGCGTCACCGATGAGAAGTCCGCAGTCGAGGCTGTAAAGCTGCTGCGGGACTATGACGGCATCGCACTTGTGGAAGTCATCGTCGATGAAAATGCGGCGACACTGTAAAAATACTATGGGGGAAAGCAGAATGAAGAAAAAACTTTTGGCTCTGCTCTGCGCTGTTATGTGCATATCCATGACTGCCTGCGGCAAAAAGGATTCCAGCAGCGAAAAGGACACAGAGGATAAGGACACAACCACCACAACTACCGTCGCCGCTGCGGATGCAGATGATGCAAGCAGCGAGGGAAAGCAGGATGATGAGGAAAGCAAGCCGGAGGACACCTCCTCAGAAGATGAGAAGGCTCCCGACAGCTCCAAGGCTGACGAAAGCACTGCCGATACTCCCGACTATCACCTCGACGGCGGCACAATCATCAAGGGAACAGGCTACTCTCTTGAGGTGAGCGACAAGTGGATAGATGTGGGCGCTAATGCCGATGCGCTCTCGGAGGAGGTCGCCGGCGCAGTTGAAGACCAGCTGGGCGTCAGCACTGATGACTTCGAGGGAATGGACATCTTCCTCTACTATGACGACGGCGACCTTACCGACGGCGCTCCCGCTCTGACTGTGGTAAAGCCCACCTATGAGGCTATGTTCGAGAGCCTGACCATCAACGACGTTGCCGAGCTGCTCTCCGCTCAGTTCGAGACCCAGTTCAGCTCCATTGAGGGTGCCACTCTCGAGAGCCGCGGAGTTGTCAAGTACGGCGACGGCGAGTTCTTGGAGCTCTACACCGCCTATGACCTCCCAGAGGCGCAGGCAAGGGCAAGACAGTTCTACACCTTCCACAAGGGCTACCAGTATATCGTTTCCTTCTCCTCGACCCCCGAGCTCTATGACGAGGTCAGCAAAGAGGCCGATGAGATAATGAAGACATTCAAATTCACGGAGGGATAAATAAATATGAAGCACACTATTTCAGTACTCGTGGAAAATCACAGCGGCGTGCTCTCCCGCATCACCGGGCTTTTTTCAAGGCGCGGCTTCAACATCGAGAGCCTTGCGGTAGGCCCCACCAACGACCCGGAGGTATCCCGCATCACCATCATCGCTGACGGCGACGAGCATACCGTCGAGCAGATCGAAAAGCAGCTGAACAAGCTCATTGAGGTCATCAAGGTAAGAACTCTCCAGAAGGATGAGTGCTTTGCCAGAGAGCTTATGATGGTAAAGCTTAACTGCCCTGCCGACAAGCGCAGCGAGATTATGACCATCGCCGAAATGACCGAGGCTAAAATAGTGGACGTCACCCTCACCACCGTTACCCTCGAGATATGCGCCCGCTACAACAAGCTGGAGCGCTTCATCGAGATAGTCGCCCCCTACGGCATCATCGAGCTGGTAAGGACAGGCACCATCGCTATCCAGAAGGGCTCGGAGAGCATTACGGCAAAGAAATAATCACAGCTATTGTCTGACTGTGACGGTTTTCCGATTTATCCAAGTTATTGTTTGACCGCGACGGTCTTTCTCCGGAAAAGGCATCCTCTCCCGCCGCAGGCGGGTGAGAGATGGGGTTTCCGATTTATCCAAGTTATTGTTTGACCGCTCCGAACAGCTCGGAATACGGCTGCAAAATAGATTCATTTTTAAAATGGAGGAATGTTAAAATGGCAAAGATCTTCTATCAGCAGGACTGCGATCTCAACGTTCTCAAGGGCAAAAAGGTCGCTATCATCGGCTACGGCTCCCAGGGCCACGCTCACGCTCTCAACCTGAAGGACAGCGGCGTTGACGTTGTCGTAGGTCTGTACGCAGGCTCCAAGAGCGCTGCAAAGGCAAAGGAGCAGGGACTTGAGGTGCTCTCCGTTGCAGAGGCTACCAAGGCTGCCGACCTCATTATGATCCTTATCCCCGACGAGAAGCAGGCTGCTCTCTACAAGAGCGATATCGAGCCTAATCTCACCGAGGGCAAGACCCTTATGTTCGCTCACGGCTTCAACATTCATTTCGGCTGCATCGTTCCCCCGAAGAATGTCAACATCGTAATGATCGCTCCCAAGGGACCCGGCCACACCGTTCGTTCCGAGTATCAGGCTGGCAAGGGTGTTCCCTGCCTCATCGCTGTTGAGCAGGACGCTACCGGCAACGCTCAGGAGCTGGGACTTGCTTACGCAGCCGGCATCGGCGGCGCTAGAGCAGGCGTTCTTGAGACCACCTTCCGCACCGAGACCGAGACTGACCTCTTCGGCGAGCAGGCTGTCCTCTGCGGCGGCGTATGCGCTCTGATGCAGGCTGGCTTTGAGACTCTGGTTGAAGCTGGCTACGACGAGAGAAACGCTTACTTCGAGTGCATCCACGAGATGAAGCTCATCGTTGACCTGATCTATCAGTCCGGCTTTGCTGGAATGAGATATTCCATCTCCAACACCGCTGAGTACGGCGACTATGTAACAGGCCCCAAGATCATCACCGAGGACACCAAGAAGGCTATGAAGAAGGTGCTGGCAGATATCCAGAGCGGCGCATTCGCAAAGGAGTTCCTGCTTGATATGAGCAATGCAGGCGGACAGGTTCATTTCAAGGCTATGAGAAAGCTCGCTGCCGAGCATCCCTCTGAGAAGGTCGGCGCAGAGATCAGAAAGCTCTACAGCTGGAGCGACGAGGACAAGCTCATCAACAACTGATGACCCTCCGATAAAACTGTATTATAGGAAACGCCGCACAGAAATCTGTGCGGCGTTTTTTCTTGCGGCTATTCAGCGGAATAAACACCCCCTGACCGCATATTCGACGAAAAAAGGTATTCTCCCCCCCTACGGGGGAGAATACCTTTTTCCGAACTTCCCGAGCCGCTGAAAGCGGCGAGGCTATGGCACAAAAAAGCCGCCGCACATATCGTGCAGCGGCTTGCTGGAGCGGATTACGAGGCTCGAACTCGCTACCTCCACCTTGGCAAGGTGGCGCTCTACCAGATGAGCTAAATCCGCATATAATGGTGCTTCCGGACGGAATCGAACCATCGACACGAGGATTTTCAGTCCTCTGCTCGACCGACCGAGCTACAGAAGCATATTGGCGACCGGAATGGGGCTCGAACCCACGACCTCCAGCGTGACAGGCTGGCGTTCTAACCAACTGAACTACCCGGCCGCATAGATCCGAAACCGGCATCTCGCCGCGTTTCAGAAAAAAGTTAGCGGAGGCGGCATTAGCCGCCAGCGCTACTTGGTGGGAACTATAGGGCTCGAACCTATGACCCTCTGCTTGTAAGGCAGACGCTCTCCCAGCTGAGCTAAGCTCCCGAGCTGTGTGTTTCGCAACATAAGATATTATACGCTATTTCAAAGCATTTGTCAAGCCTTTTTTTGATATTTTTTTGAGTTTGTGCATTTTGACGATAGCAGCCCCGCTTTGTTGATGAGGATTGTCACGGTGAGCCTTACCGTCAGCTCTGCTCCGTCCTCAAAGTTACCAGCAGAACATGGGAGGGATTGTTAAGTCTGAACTTACCCAGCCCAGCGGAGACTGCCATCTGAGCTTCCCCGATGCGGTAGAGACCCTTGGTGTACTTGGGGAAGAAGCGCCGCTCAGGTGAGAGCAGCCCGCCGACAAACGGCAGCCTTACCACTCCGCCGTGAACGTGCCCCGAAAAGGTCAGGTCTGCGCCCCACTCAGCGTAAGCCTCAAAGGGCAGGGGGTCGTGGGAGAGCAGCAGGTTCACGTTCCCCGCCTCAGGTCTGCCTACAAGGCGGTCAAGCAGCTCCTTTGTGACGGCCATTCTGCCGGAGAAGCCGCCCTTGGTGTTACGGTAATGCTCCCGGGGCAGCGCCGTCCCGATTACGTTAATATGCTCGTCCCCGAGGGTTATTTGCTCCGAGCTATTTATGAGAACGTGCACGCCCAGCTTAAGCATCGCTTCATTCAGCACCTGCGAGCGGTCGGGACGGTCGGTCTCGTGATTTCCCACGACGTAATAGACCGGCGCCAGCTTCATCAGCCGCTTCATCAGCACCAGCTTGGGCTCCATATCAGTTTCAGTACGGCTGAACAGGTCTCCGGTGAAAAAGATATAGTCCGGCTCCAGAAAGGCGCAGGAGTTTATCAGGTTGTTGAAGCCCTCGCCGTAGCGCTTCTTATGAAGGTCGGAGAGGTGCAGTATACGCTTGCCCTCAAAGCCTGCGGGCAGGTTTTTAAGCGTCACCTCCAGCCGCTGCACCGAGAGCATACGGTTCTGAACCAGCGTCCAGCCGGCGGTGGTGACGGTCAGGGCTGTAAGTGCAGCCTTGGCATATCCGTTCATACTGTTTCCTCCCTTCAGGTATTTATGGGCGCAGAAAGCTATCCCGCGCCGCTGGGGACGGGATAGCTTTTTTAACTCTGCTCAAAATGTCCTCGCCGCCTGCGGCGGGGATACCCTTTTGCGCCGGAAAGCAATAGCTCATTGCACTTAAGCGCAGGGTCAAGCCTCTGACGAGGTATCGTCTGCCGCAGGGGCAGCTGTGGTGTCTGTGTAAGCCAAACCGATGTCATCCAGCAGCTCGTGCAGCGAGGTAACGGCGTTAGCAACTGCGGTGTCGTCAACTACCTCGATGATTACAGCGTTCTTGTCCAGAAGCCCCAAATCACTCTTGAGGTCCTCAAGTGTGCGCTCGGAGCCGTTGTAGATATAGGTGCTGCCGGATACCTTTACGGTAACGGTAGTCTTTTCGGCCTCGGAGCTATCGTCGGCGGAGGCATCGTTGGAGCTTGCGTCGGAGGCGCTCTCCACAGAGGAGGCTTCACCGTCGCCCTTGCCCTTGCCGTCGCCGTCAAACCAGCCCTGGCCAAAGCCGATGCCGCCGATAAGTGCGGCCAGCAGGAGCAGTATCAGCAGGAACCAGAGCAGTCCCCTCTTCTTCTTTTTCTTCTCCTTGCGCTTCTCGTGCTCCGCCTGACGCTTCTGTGCCGGGTGGATATAGTTCTTGTCGCTCATAGAATTTAACTCCCTTCGGATATATTATTTTCAGCTTCTTCCGCTGGTATTTATGTATGCAAAATAGATGCCCTCGTAGTCCTTGCTGAGTGTTTCCAGCGCCTTGCGCACCGCTTCAACGTCCCGGTAGAGGACTGTGTTGCCGTCGTAGATGAAGGCCGCCAGAATTATCCCGCCGTCCTTTGCGGGGAGCATATCCAGCACCCTGCGTATCTCGTACTCAATATTTGAGTAGCTGGTGAGCATCACCGATGAGAGCTGCTCGCCGAAACGGGTAAAGGAGAGCATCTCTCTGCTGTCCACATATGTAATGGAGATGGAAAGCATCTCGCCGTCGGCAAAGCCCTCGATGGTCTCTCTGTACTGGGTCAGCTTGCCGTCCAGCTCCTTTTCCTTCTGAGCGATGACCTCCTCCGCATTGCGGTTGGCCTCCTCTATCTGCTGCTCGGCGCGGGTATTGGCAGCGGCGATGTCCTGCTCTGCCTTTTGCTCGGCCTTGTCCGCCTTATCGGAGGACACCATCATCACCCAGAAGAGCATAATGAGTATAACATCGAGCAGAGAGGTCAGCTCGATGATGAGCCCCTTGTTCTTGTTCATCTCACCGCCTCCTTCCGGCCGATAATTTCAGAATCAGTACTGCTCCTCCCTTGAGGAGTTTCTTTCAAGGTAGAGGGCAACGGTCTTTTCGTTATCCTCTATCTTAGCGCTGATAACGCCGTCCATAAGCTTGAAGGCAATGGCGAACACCAGCCCCCAGAAGGTGGAGGTCAGGGCTCCGTAGAAGCTGCCCTGCACGTCGGACATATCCTGCACCAGAGTAAGCAGTGAGGAAACGGTACCCAGTATTCCCAGCAGCGGGAATATGCCGGTGATGTTTACGAATACGGAATAGAGCCTGCCCATAAGGTTGCGCATCCGGACTACCTCGCCCTCACGCAACTCGCTCAGAGCCTGTTGAGCCTCCTGCTGGGACTGGTGACTTCCGGGGACATACACCGTCAGGTGCATTTTGCGGTAGAGCTCGTCCGTTGCTCTTTTTGTAAAATGGTAGAATATCCCGTCGACTATCGCCAGCAGGAAGATTATCATATCAAAGCCGATAAGGTTCTGGAAAATAACTCCGAAGAAGCCCTTCATCGCAAGCCTCCCCTTTCTTTCAGAAGAGTAGGGCAAACCGCCGTCTGCCTATACATCTATATTGTACCACGGTTCGGCAAATAATGCAAGCCTTTTTTTAATGTCGCGCCTCACCTTATACGGGCGAACAGTCTTTGTGCCGCGACCGCGGTCTGCCAGTACTGTGGCCGTGGGTGCTCGCATTCCATAGGGGGGAGGTGCATTTGGTGCAGTGTTTATACCTTTGCTGTTACTGTTGCATCGAAACGATCATAGCCCTGTGGAATGCAAGCACCTAAGATCACATCACGTTCAAGCTCCGATCGCGGCACAGGGGTCACACGCCCGCACAAGATGAGGCGCGACGTCAAAAAACCGCCGGAGAATGGTTTCTCCGGCGGTAAGGTGGATATTATCAGAATGCGGTCTTGTAGAGCTCCAGAATGGATTCTACGGTGCAGGGACGCGGGTTGCCTCCGGTGCAGACATCGTCGAAGGCGGACTGTGCCAGTGCGGGGAGGTCCTCCTCCTTGACGCCTATCTCGTGGAGCTTCTCGGGGATGCCGATGTCCTTGGAAAGCTGCTTTACAGCATTTACTGCTGCGGCTCTGTACTCCTCCTGGCTCATGCCAGCGGTATCAACACCCATAGCCTCGGCGATATACTTGAACTTCTCACCGGTGCAGGGGGCGTTGTAGGTCATAACATAGGGCAGCAGGACTGCATTAGCTATGCCGTGAGGGGTGTCATAAAAGGCTCCCAGCGGGTGAGCCATACCGTGAACTACGCCCAGTCCCACGTTGGAGAAGCCCATTCCGGCAACGTACTGACCGAGAGCCATATCCTCTCTGCCCTCAGGGTCATTTGCAACGGCCTTGCGCAGCGAGCGGGCGATTATCTCTATAGCCTTAAGGTGCATCATATCGGTAAGCTCCCAGGCGGCAAGGGTGGTGTAGCCCTCGATAGCGTGGGTCAGAGCGTCCATACCGGTGGCAGCGGTGAGCCCCTTTGGCATAGAGGACATCATCTGGGAGTCAACGACTGCAACGACGGGGATATCGTGAGGGTCAACGCAGACGAACTTGCGCTTGTTATCCTCATCGGTGATAACGTAGTTGATGGTTACCTCTGCGGCGGTGCCGGCTGTGGTGGGTACCGCAATAATGGGCACGCAGGGGTTCTTGGTATCGGCAACGCCCTCGAGGGAGGTAACGTCAGCGTACTCGGGATTGGTGATGATAATGCCTATTGCCTTGGCGGTATCCATAGAGGAGCCTCCGCCGACAGCTACGATGAAATCAGCGCCTGCTGCCTTGAAGGCCTCGATGCCTGCCTTTACTACCTTAACTGTGGGGTTGGCCTTTACATCCGAGAACACCTCATAGGGTATGCCGGCCTCGTCCAGCAGCTTGGTAACGTTAGCCGTAACTCCGAACTTGACCAGGTCTGGGTCGGTAACGACCAGCGCCTTCTTGAAGGCTCTCTTCTTCGCCTCGGTGACTATCTCGCTGATAGCTCCTGCTCCGAAATAGGAGGTCTCGTTCAGTATCATTCTGTTTGCCATAACACATTCCGCCTTTCATACAAATGATCCCCGGCAGCGCCGCTGTCCGGGCACAATAATATTATACAATATATTTATGATTATTGTGTGAAATTTTGTGTAAAATATTATAGAAATAAAAACTCCCCCGCAGGCTGCGGGGGAGCAGGTATCACTGTTCTGTTTCATCGGGTGCTTCCGGAGTATCTTCAAGTGCGGATTCCTCTTCGGGGGTGTCATCGGAGGGCTCTGCTTCTTCGGGAGCCTCAGGCTCTTCGTCGGGAACTTCCTCCGAGACTTCTTCGGGGGCTTCACCGTCGTCGGGCGAGGGCTCCTCAGGCTTTTCTTCGGAGGGTGTCTCCTCCTCCGGGGCGGTCTCTTCGGCAGGGGCTTCCTCCGGCTGAGTGTCGGCGGGCTCGGTCAAAGGCTCATCCCCCGCATACTCCCTCGCCCCCTCAAAAAGGGTCAGGGCGGAGATTATTATCAGTCCCGAGAGGGTGTAGTACACCACCTCCGGCAGGCGGAGCATCATAAATATGAAGCCCAGCGGCACCACGCACAAGAGCATTACCGCCATCACTGCCCAAGGCTTCTGCCGCAGCAGCCTGAAGCGTATGACTATGCGCTCAATAACTCCGAGGCGCTCGTCCAGCGCCTTCCATATGATAAAGCCTATGCCTATCGCCAGCAGCAGGTTTATCAGCGCACCCATTCTGTTCATGGGATACCTCCTAACAAAAAGAGCCGCATAAAACAGCGGCTCTTGCCTATGTTACCTATATCAGAGTACGCGGACTCTTACAACGCCCTCGATGGCCTTGATAGCGTCGATATCGGCTGCGCCGGTAACGTCGAGGATAGTGTAGCTCCAGTCCTTCTTGCTCTTGTTCACCATATTCTCAATGTTGGCGCCCTTGTCGGCAACAGCGGTAGTGATCTGGGAGATCAGAGCGGGAACGTTCTTGTGCAGTACGCAAACCAGTGCATCACCGGTCTTAGCCAGCTCTGCATTGGGGAAGTTCACCGAGTTGATGATAGCGCCGCGCTCGATGTAAGCCTTAAGCTCATCGGCAGCCATAACAGCGCAGTTGTCCTCGGACTCCTCAGTGGAAGCGCCCAGGTGAGGGATAGCTACAACGTTCTCAACGCCCAGCACCTCGTCGCCGGGGAAGTCAACAACGTATCTTGCTACCTTGCCGCTGCCCAGAGCCTCGATGATAGCCTCAGCATTGACCAGCTCGCCTCTTGCGAAGTTCAGGATGCGTACACCGTCCTTGCAGAGTGCAAGGGTATCCTTGTTGATGGTGTCCTTTGTATCAGCATTGTAGGGCAGGTGCAGCGAAAGGAAATCAGCTGCTGCATATACATCATTGATGTTGTTTGTTACCTTTACCTGGGGCTTGAGGTTGAGGGCTGCGTTTACCGAAAGGAAGGGGTCGTAGCCGATAACGTCCATACCCAGAGAGATAGCGATGTTGGCAAGCTTTCCGCCGATAGCGCCCAGACCGATAAGTCCAAGGGTCTTGCCCATGATCTCGATGCCGGCGAAGTTGCTCTTGCCTTTCTCTACCATCTTGCCGACCTCTGCGCCGTTGCCCTTGAGGGTCTTAGCCCACTCGATAGCCTCGGGGATCTTTCTGGAAGCCAGCAGCAGGCCTGCAACAGCCAGCTCCTTAACTGCGTTTGCGTTTGCGCCGGGGGTGTTGAAAACAACGATGCCCTGCTCTGCGCACTTGTCAACAGGGATATTGTTGGTGCCTGCGCCTGCTCTTGCGATGGCAAGGAGGTTATCCTTGAATTCCATATCGTGCATCTTTGCGGAACGCACCATAATAGCGTCGGGAGCGTCGCAGGTGTCAGTTACATTGTAGCCTGCACCCAGTCTGTCAGTGCCGACAGCGGCGATTTTATTGAGTGTGAGTATATCTGCCATTGTGATCATACCTCTTTCCTGAAAAATAAGTGAGGGCAAGCTGCCCGATGCAGCAGCCCTCACGGTGTTACTAATTTTGGATTATGAATTCTCAGCCTCGAACTTCTTCATGAACTCTACCAGCTTCTCAACGCCCTCGATAGGCATAGCGTTGTAGATGGAAGCTCTCATACCGCCGACGGTTCTGTGACCCTTGAGGTTCTCAAAGCCGGCAGCCTTAGCCTCTGCTACGAACTTCTTGTCAAGCTCCTCGTTGCCGGTTACGAAGGGAACGTTCATAATGGAGCGGTCCTCCTTGACAACTGTGCCCTTGAACATCTTGCTCTCGTCGAGGAAATCGTAGAGGATCTTGGCCTTCTTCTCGTTGTGAGCCTTCATGCCCTCGAGACCGCCCATCTTCTTGATCCACTTGAACACCTTGCCGCAGATGTAGATGCCGTAGCAGGGAGGAGTGTTGTAGAGGGAGTCATTGTCAGCCTGGATCTTCCAGTCGCACATTGTAGGAGTCTGCTTGAATGCAGGGCCGTCAGCAATGAGGTCCTCTCTGACTATTACGATCTGAACGCCGGAGGGTCCTACGTTCTTCTGAACGCCGCCGTAGATAACGCCGTACTTGGAAACGTCAACAGGCTCGGACAGGAAGCAGCTGGATACGTCTGCTACCAGCTCGTGGCCCTTGGTGTTGGGCAGGGTCCAGAACTTGGTGCCGTAGATGGTATTGTTCTCGCAGATGTAAACATAGTCAACATCCTCGGGAATGTCCAGATCGGAGCAGTCAGGAATATAGGAGAAGGTCTTGTCAGCGGAGGAAGCAACTCTTACTACCTCGCCGTACTTCTCTGCCTCTGCGGCAGCCTTCTTAGCCCACTGACCGGTGATGATGTAAGCAGCCTTGCCCTTGCGCATCAGATTCATAGGAACCTCTGCGAATACCAGGGAAGCACCACCCTGCAGGAAGATAACCTTGTAGTTGTCAGGAATGTTCATCAGCTCGCGGAGATCCTTCTCTGCGTCCTTGATGATCTGGTCATAAGCCTTGGAACGGTGGCTCATTTCCATTACCGACATACCGGTGCCCTTGTAATCGAGCATTTCCTCTGCAGCCTCTTTGAGCACTTCCTCAGGAAGTACAGCGGGGCCTGCGCTGAAGTTATAAACTCTACCCATTTTGAAAACCTCCAATATAAAAATAAATCAACACTACTATTATAGTACTTTTTCCACTTAAAGTCAAGAGATATCGCACCATTTCTTTTAAAGAGCCGAAAGACCGATTTTGCAACTTCCGGTCTGCAATCCTGCATTTTTACGTTAAATATCCGACCTTTAAGCCGATTTTTGACTTTGTAAACTTTTTTTTAAGTCAGTTGTCGTATGCCCTCTTCACAGCCCGCCTTATCGTTTCCCTCTTTGTTTCGTCAAAGAGGATGCAGTCGGCGATGAGGTCGTTGCTGTTATTGTAATGGGTCTCTCCCTCGCTGTCCTTATAGCTGGCGGAGCCTATATGACCGTAGACCTCCACCTTCATACCTACGTCCAGCTTATCAAAGATATCCGGCACCAGGCACTTGATATAGATGAAATCGTCGTTTGAGCCGTCCTTGTTTGTGGCTGCCACCACCACATTGCAGGCCTTGCCCTTTCCGTAGACGTTCAGCCGCGCTACACGTCCCTTGACAAAAAATCTGTTGCATACGTTGATCTCGACCTTCATAGCTATACTTCCTTTCATTTTGCAGGTGATAAGGCTTATGCTGCCATTATACCACACTTTCCTCCCCACTGCAAGCAGACCGCAATTTTTTCCTGTTTCTGCTTTGTATTTCAGCGGAAAATGGTATCTCCCCGCCAGCGGCGGGAAGATACCATTTTCCGTAAACTCCGAGCCGCCGCAGGCGGCGAGAAAAAACAAAGTGCAGCCCGCAATTTTTTCCCGGAGCCTCTTGATTAAAGCCCCGGGAAATGTTATAATCAAAGGAGCATACACCGTAAATAAGGACTGGAGATGATACCTTGTCAGATATAGCTATCCCAAACAATTTAAACACCCTCTCCTACCCCGAGAGGATAAAGACCCTTGCCGCCCTTGCGGGTCAGGCCGACCCCCAGCGCCGGGTGTTCGGCTCGGGCAAGACCGGCTACACCTTTGCGGAGCCTGCCCCCGCTGTGAACGTGCGGGATTTTGAGCTGCGCACAGGCGTTACCCTCCCCCGGGAGTACTTCCGTTTCTTTACCGAAATAGGCAACGGCGGCGCCGGCGTGGACTACGGTATGTTCTCGCTGGAGAAGATGGAGGAGTATAACCGCGGGTATCTTAAGGATATCCTCTCCCCAGGGCCTACGCTGTTCGACCTTGACGACCCTCTTGCGGCATACCTCGAAAAGACAGCCGAAATGGAAAGGCTGGACAACGAAAACAGCAGCGACCCGGATTATGACGAGAAATATGACACGCTCAATGCGGACATTATCCGCGGGCTGCTGATGATAGGCACTGCCGGCTGCACCTATGACTATTTCATCGTGCTCAAGGGGAAAAAGGCCGGCAGGATAGGCTGCCTTGACTGGAATATGATGCCCTCCCACAACGGCTCCCCTATTATGTATGACCTGACCCTCTCCGAATGGCTGGAGGATCATTTCAGACGTATTATTATGGGAGAGATCATCTCCCGGGGCTCCTTCGACAGCGTAAAGTACAGCTCGGATATCGGATACAAGCGGCGCTCTTCCCGCCCGCCGGAGCCTTCCAAGCCCAAGCAGGAGCAAAAGCCCAAGCCCGCTGCGGCACCTACACCCGCACCGGCTCCTGCACCGGCTCCAACACCTGCACCCGCTCCCGCGCCGGAGCCTGTGTTCATACCCCTGCCTCCCAAGCCGGAATACAAGGCCGGGGACTTCATCAAGGATTCCAGATACGGCAACGGCATGATAACCAATGTGGTGAAGGTCAGCAGCGGCAGTATCATAATCAGTGCTGAGTTCAGCGCAGGGCTTAAATCCTTAGTGCTGCCCTACGACGAAAAATACATAGTCAAGACCAAGTGAGGAAAAGATATGGCAAAGCCAAAGAGCATATACATCTGCAATCAGTGCGGCTACGAATCCTCCAAGTGGAACGGCAAATGCCCGAACTGCGGAGAGTGGAACACCTTTGAGGAGGGCACGCCCGCGGCGGCAGTCAGCTCCGGCAAGGGGCGGGCAAGGTCTGCTAGGGACTTATCCGACGCCATCGTTGGCATCGGCTCGGTGGACGCCAGCCGCGACGAGATACGCTACAAAACCGGCCTCCACGAGCTTGACCGCGTCCTCGGGGGAGGGCTAGTCAAGGGCAGCCTGGTGCTGCTGGGCGGTGAGCCGGGCATCGGCAAATCCACCATACTATTGCAGATATGCCAGTTTCTCGGTGAGGACCACACCATTCTCTACGTCTCGGGAGAGGAGTCCGCAAGGCAGATAAAGCTGCGGGCCTCCCGTCTGGGCGTTGATTCAGACAACCTCTACCTGCTGGCGGAGAACGACTGCGAGGCAATCTGCGACGTTATCGTTAAGGAGAAGCCGGAAATAGTCATAATCGACTCGATACAGACAATGAGCATTCAGGGGCTTTCCTCCGCCTCCGGCTCGGTAACGCAGGTTAGGGAGTGCACCAATCTCTTTATGCGTACCGCCAAAAGCGAGGAGATACCCTTCTTCATAGTCGGGCATGTCAACAAGGACGGCGCCATTGCGGGACCCAAGGTAATGGAGCACATCGTTGATGCGGTGCTCTACTTTGAGGGACAGCGCAACCTCTCCTACCGAATACTCCGGGCGGTGAAGAACCGCTTCGGCTCCACCAATGAGATAGGCGTGTTCGAGATGCGTGACCGCGGCCTTGCGGAGGTGGAGAACCCCTCTGCCCTGCTGCTTTCCGGCAGACCTACCGACGTCTCCGGCATTTGCGTTGCCTGCGTTATGGAGGGCAGCCGCCCCATACTGGCAGAGGTGCAGGCGCTCGTTTCAAAGAGCAGCTTTTCAGCACCCCGCCGCACCTCCGACGGCTTTGACTACAACCGGCTGTATCTCATAATCGCGGTGCTGGAAAAGCGCCTTGGGTTCTTCTTCGGGGGGCTGGACGTTTACCTCAACGTAGTCGGGGGAATGAAGCTGGACGAGCCCGCCGCCGACCTTTCCATAGCGCTGGCGCTCTACTCGGCGGTGAACGATATCGCCGTCGATGAAAAGACCATCGCCTTCGGGGAGATAGGATTGGGCGGAGAACTCCGCGCCATAAGCTACGCCGAGCAGCGCATCAGAGAGGCTGAGCGTATGGGCTTTGAGAAGTGCATACTTCCCGTCCAGTCGCTTAAAGGGATAGACCAGAAGCGGTTTTCCATTAAGCTGGTGGGGGCAAGGAGCCTGCGGCAGGCTTTTGATTCTGTTAAATAAGGAGGAACACAGCTATGAAAAAATATATCCTCTCCCTGGATCAGGGGACTACCTCCTCCCGGGCAGTGCTGTTTGAGAAAAGCGGCAGAGCTGCGGGAGTAAGTCAGATAGAATACACACAGATATACCCCGGCAACGGCTGGGTGGAGCACGACGCGAATGAGATATTCTCCTCCCAGCTGGAGGCAGCAAGAAACGTGCTGGAAAAGTGCGGAGCCTCCGCCGACGACATCGCCGCTATCGGCATCACAAATCAGCGGGAGACCACTATCCTCTGGGATAAAAATACCGGCGAGCCGGTCTGCAACGCCATAGTTTGGCAGTGTCGCCGCACCGCCGACATCTGCGAGGGCTACAAGCAGCAGGGGCTGGAAAAATTCTTCCGGGACAAGACCGGCCTGCTCATTGACCCCTATTTCTCCGCCACCAAGATAAAATGGATACTGCAAAACGTCCCCGGAGTGCGGGAGCGTGCGGAGCGGGGGGAGATACTCTTCGGCACCGTTGACTGCTGGCTCATTTGGAAGCTCACCGGCGGCAAGACCCACGCCACCGATATGACCAACGCCTCCCGGACTATGCTCTACAATATTCATAGGATGGAATGGGACAAGGAGATACTTGGGCTCCTGGGTATCCCGGAGAGGATACTGCCCAAAGTAGTTCCGTCAAGCGGTGAGATAGGCATCTGCGATGCGGATATATTCGGTTCGGAGATACCCATAACCGGCTGCGCCGGAGACCAGCAAGCGGCGCTCTTCGGGCAGAAGTGCTTCACCAAGGGGGACGTCAAAAACACCTACGGCACCGGCGGCTTCCTGCTGATGAACACCGGAGACATCCCCGCGGCGTCCTCCCACGGACTTCTGACCACTATCGGCTGGGGAATAGGAAATGAAGTTACCTACGCTTTGGAGGGCTCGGTGTTCATTGCCGGGGCAGCGGTCAAGTGGCTTCGGGACGAGATGGGGCTCATATCCTCCGCCGCAGAGAGCGAGAGGGTGGCTATGTCGGTGGAGAGCACCGAGGGAGTGTATATCGTTCCGGCGTTCACGGGGCTGGGAGCACCCTACTGGCAGCCGGAGGCAAGGGGTGTCATCACCGGGCTGACCCGGGGCTCCGGCAGAGCTCACATCGTCCGGGCTGTGCTGGAAGCCATAGCATATCAGACAGCTGACGTGCTCCACGCTATGGAGGAGGACGTAGGGCGGCTAGGCTCTGTGAGAGTAGACGGCGGCGCCAGCTCCAACAACTTCCTGATGCAGTTCCAGTCGGACATACTGGGGATAGACATAACAAGACCGGAGAACGTGGAGTCTACGGCTATCGGTGCGGCATTTCTGGCAGGGCTTGCCTGCGGGTTCTGGTCAGGCAAGGACGAGCTGCTGTCACTGGGCGGCAGCTTTGAGAAGTTCTCCCCTGTTATGACACCCAAGCAGAGGGAGGACCATTTGGCAGGCTGGAAGAAGGCTGTGAAGTGCGCTATGCCGCAGGAGCAGTAAAGCCAAGCTGCAATAACGAACGCGGAGCGCGCTGCGCAAAGTAAACAACAGAACATCAAAGCCGTCCTTCCCACCAAACCCGGGGAGAACGGCTTTTTTCGCAGGCCTCAAAAAAGGGCTTGTAATCTGCCGGAAAATGTTATATAATAAAAATCAGATATGACCTTTACATTCAGGGGGGAGACCTATGGCCTCACAGAAGGATAGGATAAAGAAGCATAAAAAATATTTCAAGATAAGAAAAAACCATACGTGGCTCTCGATACTTTTTTATTTTGTCGTGCTGTGCCTCTGCGTGCTGGCAATTGCGGGGATAGTTGAGCTGTTCGTGCTTTTCGCCGTCCATTCCGGCATCGAGCACGAGTACGACAGCAAGTCCGACCTTATCAGAATAAATCAGGAGCTTGCCACCGAGACAGAGCCCTACCTGCTCTTTGACAAGGCAAATATGAACTACTTCATCAGAGATGCCCAGGGCAACACTGTCTATTCCAATGGAAATATGACCTGCTCCGATAAGGGCTACGACTATCTCCTCTCGCTGGGAGCCTCCTCAAATATTTTCACGGACAAGGAGGATAATACCGGAGAGGTCACCACCACGATCTATAGAGACACAGAAATTGACCTTGTCAGACCCGACGAGGATCAGAGCGTTGAGATAAATCTTTTGGCTGTGGCGAAGCAGATGTTCAAGGTACTGAAAAGCAGCAACTCCGGAAACGAGCAGCTGCAGCTGCCCGTCTGGCTGACCGTGGAGATGGATAACGGCAGCGAGCTGGTGTTCAGAGCAAACGTGACAATGCGCAGCACCGATGTCGCTCTGACGCTTATACTGGTTATCGGAATGCTGGCGCTGCTGGTTATAGTGTTCATAGTGCTGACCATTCATACAATTGCCAATGCGGTCAACCGCAGAAAGGTCACCAAGCTGTTCTTCACCGATATGAAGGTCAAGGGCAACAACTGGATGTGGTTTCTGCTGCACTCGGAGCAGAAGCTCCGCCGTTTTGGCAACGCCAGGAAACAGTTCGCCCTCGTAGACCTGGTATTTACGGCGTACAGGCGCTTCTGCATCTGCCATTCGGTAGACGAGGCGGAATCGGTGCTGGGAAGGATATATTCAAGCCTTGCCTCTCAGCTGGGAAAGCGCGAGCTGCTGGCTCATTCCTCCGAGGACAGCTTCTCCCTGATGCTGGAATATACTGATGAGGATACACTTAAATCCCGAATTTCCGCACTTCTCGCTTCACTTTCTGAGATAGAAAGGGAGCACAGCTTCTCCTACCACGCGGGAGTTGTGCTTATCCCCGCACAGGAGGGGGCAGGCCTCCTCACCCGCCGCCGCTACGTTGACGTTGAGTCCGACTACAACCTTGCCCGGGCAGCAAGCGCCTCCCTTGAGGGCAAGGAGACCTCCGCCTATGCCTTCTACGATGACAAGCTGGTGGAGGAGCAGCGCTGGGCGGACACCGTTCAGGAGCTTCAGCAGAAGGCTCTGGACAACGAGGAATTCTTGGTCTACTACCAGCCGAAATACGACCCCCGCACCCACGAGCTCCGCGGCGCCGAGGCACTTATCCGCTGGCAGTCCCCGGAATATGGCTTCCTGGCACCCTACCGCTTTATCCCCATATTTGAGAAGAACGGCTTCATCACCGAGATAGACCACTATATGATATCTCACGTTGCAAGGGCGCAGAAGAAGTGGCTGGACGAGGGGCAGAAATGCGTTCCTGTATCGGTGAACGTTTCTAGGGCACACTTTATCGAAAGCGACCTGGCAGAGCAGATCTGCAAGTCTGTGGACAAGGAGGGCGCACCTCACGAGCTCATTGAAATAGAGCTGACCGAGAGCGCGTTCTTCGATGACAAGAAAGCCATGATAGACACCATCTCCAAGCTGAAGCAGTACGGCTTTGCCGTTTCGATGGACGATTTCGGCTCAGGGTATTCCTCCCTCAATTCGCTGAAGGATATGCCCCTTGACGTGCTGAAGCTGGACGCGGAGTTTTTCCGAGGCGAGGCCGCCGACACCGACCGCGGCGAGATAGTGGTCAAGGAAGCGATACAGCTTGCGAAGAGCCTGAATATGCGCACCGTTGCCGAGGGCGTCGAGGTGAAGGAGCAGGTAGAGTTCCTGGCCTCTCAGGGCTGCGATATGATACAGGGCTACTACTTCGCCAAGCCTATGCCCGCCGAGGACTATGAGCAGAGAATGAGAGCCGGCCGCAGCGACGGCGAGGAGCAATAAAAACTTCCGGGTGCAGACCTTTTAAAGCCTGCACCCGGTTTTATGTATTTCAGTCTTTTATTTTGGTGAAGCGAAGTCCGTCACCGACTGGCTCATTCCACATCTGCGCGGGGCGCACCCATATGCCGCCCTCGCCGTAGAGGGCGCGGTAGACTACCATGGGCTCCAGCGTTTCGGAATGTCTGGCAATGCCGATGACCTCGTATTCGTTGCCCTTATAGTGGCGGTAACGCCCGGCGGGTATGCTAGCCCTTGCCTCTTCGTATGTCATAGTATATTCCCCCTTTGCTGAATGTATTATACAACACAATTGTGAGGGTGTCAACCGAAGCATACAGTATAATTCCCGGTAATAGCGCTATCAGCGATTTGTATTGTACAAACGTGGCATTGTGTGCTATACTGTAATTGAAAGAACAAAACCAACCCCGACCCTTAAAGGAGGATAATTATATGAAACGAATTCTAACAGCGGTTCTTGCCGCAGCAATACTTGCCCTCACTGCCTGCGGCAGCAACGATGGGGGCACCAAGCCAGCCGAGACTGCAAAGCAGGTGGGCAGCGTGAAAACTGCCTCCCAGACAGAGCAGACCTCTGAAACCTCTCCCGAAAAATCAACCAAGCCTTCTGGGAGCATACTGGTGGCCTATTTCACCGCCGCCGAGAATGGCGAGAACGACGCTGTGACCTCAGCCTCAAAGGTCAGCTTCTGGGGCGAGGATATGGGTAACGCCGAGGCTATGGCAAACGTGGTGGCCTCATATGTGGGCGGCGACCTCTTCTCTATTCAGACCGTCAGGGACTACCCAACAGAATATAACGACCTTGCCGACGACGCCAAGGCCGAGAAGAACGCAGGCATCCACCCGGAGCTTGCAACCTCCGTCGATATAAGCAGCTACGATACCGTATTCATCGTTTATCCTATATGGTGGTACACTATGCCTATGCCCATCTACACCTTCTTTGACGAGTATGATTTCTCGGGCAAGACCATTATCCCTGTCACCACCCACGAGGGCAGCGGACTGGCGGATTCGGTCTCCAAATTCAAGGAGCTGGAGCCGAACGCGACTGTCAAAGACGGCTACTCTGTCCGGGGCGCAGACGTGGGCGGCTCGCAGGAGGACATCGATGGCTGGCTCAAGGATCAGGGCTATTGATATTTATTCGTATCAGTTAAGGCAGGAATATCCCCCTTACGCAGAGGGATATTCCTGTTTTTTCACCGAGCCGCTGCGCAGCTCGGTGAATTGCCGAAAATAAATACTCCCCCTGCGGGGGGAGTATTTATTTTCGGCGGGAAAACTGTAGGGCAGACTCTTTTTCTTCATTTATTTTGTGCAAATGTTTACAGTAATTCCTCAAAAAAGTGCGGAAATACGTTTAATCCTCCACTCTTGCCGGAAAAGGCTTGATAAAAATTTTAAAGTGTGATATAATTCCATAAACGGCACAAAGAAATAACAGACCGCCGAAACAAAACGTAAAGCCAAAAGAAAGGCAGGCTCACTCCACAGGGAGGAAAAATATGAAACAAAACAAGGAGCAGTTCAAGCGGCTGCTGATATTTATCATCTCACTGGTGATAATCTCGGCCTTTGCAGTACTGTTTGCTAATACCTGGTATTCCGCCTACAACAGCGAGATGCGGGACCCCTTCTGGCAGAAGGGTAATATCCTGCTGATAATGATATACGTCTTTATATATACAGCTGTCACTAGAAGCGTCAGCGGCTTCAAGGTGACCTACCTGAGAAAGACGGCTCTGTTCGGCTCGCAGGTGCTGGGAATACTCACCACGAATGTCATCACCTTTGTACAGATAAGCCTTATTGGCCGTGGACGTCTCGACGCCTGGCCTATGGTGAAGCTCACATTTATCGAGATAGGCATCGCTCTGGCGTGGAGCGTGACGGCCTCGCTGCTGTTCAAGCACATCTATCCTCCAAGGCGAATGATAATCGTCTACGGCAACCAGAACTCCACCAGCCTTATCAGAAAAATGAGCATACGGCAGGATAAATACCACATCTGTGCCTCCGTCAGCTGCGACGAGGACATTGAACGCATCAAGGAGCAGATACTGAGATACGAGGCGGTCATCATCTCAGATGTTCCCAGCCCGCTGCGCAACAAGCTGCTGAAATTCGCCCTCGACCGCTCTATCAGAGTTTATATCACCCCGAAGATATCGGATATAATTATTCGCGGCTCGGAGGACTTCAACCTCTTCGACACTCCCCTGCTGCTCAACCGCAATGAGGGACTTTCCGCCGAGCAGAGATTCATCAAGCGTAGCTTTGATATTATTCTAGTGCTGATAGCACTGATAATAGCCTCCCCCTTTATGCTGCTGGTGGCGCTGGCAGTAAAGCTCTACGACAGAGGACCGGTGTTTTACAAGCAGAAACGTCTTACCATAGGCGGCAGAGAGTTTGAGGTCTACAAGTTCAGGAGTATGGTAGTGGACGCCGAATCCCACGGCGCACAGCTGGCCGGCAAGCACGACAAGCGCATTACCCCGGTGGGAAGGGTCATCAGAGCTATACGCTTCGATGAGCTTCCACAGCTGCTGAATATTCTCAAGGGAGATATGTCCTTCGTGGGGCCCCGGCCGGAGCGCCCCGAGTTCACCGCAAAGTATGAGGAGACAATGCCCGAGTTCAGATACCGCCTGAAAGTCAAGGCCGGGCTCACCGGCTACGCTCAGGTGATGGGTAAGTACAACACCACCCCCTATGACAAGCTTAAGCTGGATCTGATGTATATCGAGAACCAGTCTATACTGTTAGACATCAAGATAATGCTGATGACCATAAAGACTATCTTTGCCCCTCAGGCTACCGAGGGCGTCGCAGAAGAGCCTGTTGAGACCCGCCGCGAGCAGCATCCCCAGCGGGACGACAACGAGCTGGACAAGATTCTGAAATAATATTACGGCTGTACCAAGCCCCTCCCACGTGGGAGGGGCTTTTCTCTGTCCGGCCAGCTCAAAGACGACCTTCGACCACAATATATTGTTATCCTGAGAAACAAAATATGGCATATCTTGACATATGATCCGAGATATGCTTTATATTCAAAAATGAATAGCCCATCTGCTGTTCAAGGCGTGAAGCTTTACATAGGCGGGTTTCGGAGAGCGAAAAATTACTGTCCAAAAAAAGTGAGCGCAAATTGCGCAAATATAGGGTGAAATCAATTTTAAAGTTCGTCAGAGACTTAACAAAACAATGACCAAACCATTAAACGACGGGCTGTCAAGCTGTTCTCTTGATAGTGCTTTCTCCGATTTTATCTGTAAAGTATAATGCCTTTCAAGCTTCACTTTTGCTCTGCCAGCGAAAACAGCCGGGAAGGCCTTTCGGGGAGAGGGTTGTGCAGGGTGTACAAAAGTGTTATATATTTTTTGTCACAAATCCACTTGACATTGGGCTGAAAATACTATATACTTGTAAATGTTCACGACAAAACCACAAGATGTTGTGGCTGACCCAGGTGAGCAACACCTGCTCCGGAGACCTGTCGGAACGGGGACTAAATAATGGACATTACATTTATATATATCGGAGGTAAAGGAAAATGATCATCAAAATCAAGAAACGCGACGGAAGAAACGTGACCTTTAATATAGAGAAGATCGCAGGTGCTATCTACAAGGCGGCACAGACTGTCGGCGGCAGCAACTACGACGAGGCTCTGGAGCTGGCAGGCAAGGTCGTAGATATGCTGATGCAGCAGAATCTGGAGGCTCCCACCGTTGAGCAGATACAGGACTGCGTTGAGAAGGTGCTCATCGAGGAGGGCCATGCCGCCACCGCTAAGGCCTACATTCTCTACCGCTCCACCAGAACCCGCGCCAGAGAGATGAACACCCGCCTTATGAAGGTATATGAGGACCTGACCTTCAAGTCCGCCAAGGACAGCGATCTAAAGCGTGAGAACGCCAACATCGACGGCGATACCGCTATGGGTACCATGCTCAAGTACGGCTCCGTAGGTGCTAAGGAATTCTATGAGATGTACGTCCTTGACCCCGTTCACGCCAAGGCTCACGCTGAGGGCGATATCCACATTCACGACCTGGACTTCTACACCCTCACCACCACCTGCACACAGATAGACCTCACCAAGCTCTTTGAGAGGGGCTTCTCCACCGGTCACGGTTATCTGAGAACTCCCAACGATATCTCCAGCTATGCGGCTCTGGCCTGCATCGCTATCCAGTCCAACCAGAACGACCAGCACGGCGGCCAGTCGGTGCCCAAGTTCGAGTACGATATGGCAATAGGCGTGAGAAAGACCTTTAAGCACCGCTACCGTGACAACATTCACCGCGCTCTTGCTCTGATGGCTGATGTTCCCGATTCTCAGGAGATCGCCAAGCAGATAATGGAGAAGATCGAAAAGGAAAAGGGCGTTGAGGTCACCCTCTCCTACGACAACGGCTATAAGGAAGCAGAGGCAGAGATTCTTCTTTCCTTTACCGATGCCAAGACCGTTGACAAGATACAGAAATTCGCCTACAAGACCTCCTACAAGGAGACCGACAGAGCCACCTATCAGGCTATGGAGGCGCTTATCCACAACCTCAACACAATGAACTCCCGCGCCGGTGCGCAGACTCCCTTCTCCTCCATCAACTACGGCACCGATACCTCCGTTGAGGGCAGAATGGTCATCAAGAACGTGCTGCTGGCACAGGAGGCAGGTCTCGGCAACGGCGAGACTCCTATCTTCCCCATACACATCTTCAAGGTCAAGGAGGGTGTGAACTACAACCCCACCGACCCCAACTACGACCTCTTCAAGCTGGCGTGCAGAGTTTCCGCCAAGAGGCTCTTCCCCAACTTCTCCTTCATTGACGCTCCCTACAACCTGCAATATTACAAGCAGGGCGACCCCAACACCGAGATCGCATATATGGGCTGCCGCACCAGAGTTATCGGAAACGCTCATGACCCCAGCCGCGAGATAGTCACCGGCAGAGGCAACCTCTCCTTTACCTCTATCAATATGCCGAGACTGGCTATCAAGGCTCAGGGCAACATCGGCACCTTCTTTGACAGTCTGGACGAGATGATGGATCTGTGCATCGCACAGCTCATGCACCGTTTCAGGATACAGGCCAGCAAGAAGGTAAAGAACTACCCCTTCCTGATGGGGCAGGGCGTATGGATCGACTCCGACAAGCTTGACCTCAATGACGAGGTAGGCGAGGTGCTCAAGCATGGTACTCTCTCGGTAGGCTTTATCGGTCTGGCTGAGACGCTCAAGTCCCTGACCGGCAAGCATCACGGCGAGAGTGAGGAGGCAAGAGAGCTGGGCCTCGAGATCGTATCTCATATGAGAAAGCGTCTCGACGAGGAAACCAAACGCACAGGCCTGAACTTCTCGCTGCTGGCTACCCCTGCAGAGGGCCTCTCCGGAAGATTTGTCCGTATGGACAGAAAGCGCTACGGCAAGATTGCCGGCGTCACCGACAGAGATTACTACACCAATTCCTTCCACGTTCCTGTTTACTACAACATCAATGCCTTTGAGAAGATCAAGATCGAGGCTCCCTACCACGCTCTCACCAATGCGGGACACATTTCCTACATCGAGCTGGACGGCGACCCCACACAGAACATCTCGGCATTTGAGAAGATCATCCGCTGCATGAAGGAGCAGGGTATCGGCTACGGAGCCATCAACCACCCTGTTGACCGCGACCCCGTTTGCGGCTACACCGGCATCATCGGCGACAAGTGCCCGCTGTGCGGACGCACCGAGGCAGAGCACCGCAAGACTGTTCACGAGCGCATCAGGCGCATCACCTGCAGCTGCTAAAGGCTCTGAAATAACTGTAAACGACAGGCGGAGTTTCTCCGCCTGTTATTTTCCGGAAAGGCGGCAAATACTATGATAGGCTTGGGAACGCTGATAAATACCGCAGCCGTAGTCGGCGGAGGTGTTATAGGACTGTTCGCAGGAAAGCTCTTTAAATCCGAACAGCAGGAGGCGCTGACCAAGGCCTGTGGAGTGAGTGTGCTATTCATAGCCATTGCGGGCGCAATGGAGGGAATGCTCTCAATAGATGACGGCAAAATAACCAGCGGACGCTCAATGCTGGTGGTGCTGTGTATAGCGCTGGGAACTATAATCGGGGAGCTTATAGGCATCGAAAAGGGCTTTGAGCGCTTCGGAGAATGGCTAAAGCGCAAGACCGGCAACAGCGGAGATGCGGGATTCGTAAACGCCTTTGTGACCGCCTCGCTAACCGTCTGCATAGGGGCGATGGCGATAGTGGGAGCCATCAATGACGGCATCCGCGGCGACTGGTCAGTGCTGGCGGTGAAGTCGGTACTGGACTTCATCATCGTAGCGGTAATGAGCTCGTCGCTGGGAAAGGGCTGCGCGTTTTCGGCTGTACCTATCTTCCTATTTGAGGGCGGGATAACTCTGCTGGCGCACTTTGTGGCTCCGATAATGACCGACACTGCGACGGCGTACCTTTCGCTTATCGGCTCGGTGCTGATATTCTGTGTAGGCGTGAACCTTATATGGGGGAAGCTGTTGAGGGTAGCGAATATGCTGCCGGCGGTGTTTCTCGCCATAGGGGCGGCTTATCTGCCGTGGTTCTGAACTGAGGCGGGAAAGCTAACACCGGGCGCCCCGAGTATTGTGTGCTGGGGGACGGAAAACGTTCGCTTCGCTCACTGTTTCCTATGAGTGCAGAGCTGCTCATTTTCGGCACTGCGAATTGCTATGTTCTTAATGACTTAGTTTGGTCGGAAAAGGTGGTGCCTTTTCGGTCACTTGTCACAGCGCCGAGTTGCGGCTGACGCCGCAAACGAGGCTCTGCCTCGAGCTCCGCAAGGGCGCTGCCCTTGACCCGCAAGCCTCTAGCGCGAGGCTTGACCGCGCGCTTTTTAACTCGCTTCGCGTTCGTTATCCAAGCTTACCCGTATACCGAAAGAGGTGTTAAAATATGAAATTCCGTTGTGCCGGGCTTACACCCGAATCCATCGTGGACGGTCCCGGCTTCCGCTTTACCGTCTGGACGCAGGGCTGCCTGCACCACTGCAAGGGCTGCCACAACCCTCAGACCTGGGATATGTCCGGCGGCAGTGAGGCCGATACAGACGACGTCCTCACAGAGATACTCAAAAATCCCATTCTCGACGGCGTTACCCTCTCCGGCGGCGACCCCTTTTATCAGGCAAAGCCTATGGCCGACCTCGCCCGAAAGGTACACAGTGCCGGCCTCAACGTGATCGCCTACACCGGCTTTGAATATGAAGAGCTTATCCGCGAGGCCAATGACGACAACGGCTATCTCGAGCTGCTCCGGGAGTGCGACTACCTCATCGACGGAAGATTTATCCTCGAGCAGCGGAGCCTTGAACTGAAATTCCGAGGCAGCCGCAACCAGCGCTTTATTGACGTCAAGCGCTCCCTTGCAGAGGGCAGAGTCGTTGCTCTGGACGACGAGACGCTGTCACTGATGTGAAAATATGAAACAAAGAGGTCTCTCCCCATAAGGGCGAGACCTCTTTTTATGTGTAACTCTTATTTCAGAAAATACTCCTCATACCAAACGAGGAAGGTGTAGATGGTCCAGATCTTGCGCCAGTTGTCGGAGTTGCCGCCGACATAATCGTCAAATATCTCCTTGACGACTGCCAGGTCAAAGAACTCCCCTGCCCAGTCTGCGGTGAGCTTGGCGCGGACATCGGCGTTGTAGCGCTCGTCAGCCAGCCAGATGCGGATAGGAACGATGAAGCCCAGCTTCTTGCGGAAGGCTATTTCCTCCGGCAGCACCTTAGCGGCAGCTGTTCGGAAGGCCACCTTGTTCTGCTCCTCGTTCACCTTGAAGCGTGAGGGCAGACGAGAGGCTATATCGAACACACGGCGGTCGGTCAGGGGCATACGGATCTCCAGACCCGCAGCCTCACTCATCTTGTCTACGTTTAAGTAGATATCTCCCTCCAGCCAAATCTGAATATCCACGTCGGACATCTTGGTGAGAGGGTCCAGCCCCTCGGTCTCGTCGTAGATATACTTGACAAGGTTTATGGGAAGGACTTTTGGGTCGTAGCTCTTCAGAAGGCGCTGCTTTTCCTCCTCCTTCATAATGTTGGTGTTGCCCACATAGAAGGTCTTGAGGTTCTCGCCGTAGCGCTCGGCGTTGCGGTACATATTGTAGCCGCCGAAGAATTCGTCGGCGCCCTCGCCGGAGTAGCAGAGCTTGGTATGCTTGGCTGTCTCGATGCAGCCAATGGAGAACACTATCGCCGAGGCGTCGCCCAGCGGCTGCTCCATATTCTTCATAACGTAGGGGACGATGGAGAAATACTGCTCGGGGGTGATGATTGCGGTGGAATTTTTCCTTCCCAGCAGCTCGGCGGTCTTGCGGGCAAGTGGGGATTCATCGAAGCGCTCCTCCTCATAGCCGCAGCTGTCAGACATCTCCGCGTCGGACATTGCGAACACATAGGAGCTGTCAACGCCTCCGGAGAGGAAGCTCTCGGCAGTCTCGTCGGGGGTCTTGACCTCGCGCATCATCTGCTCTACAGTGGAGTGTATCTCGTCCGCCCACTCATCTAATGACTTGCTCTCGTCCGGCTTGAAGGTGGGGATCCAGTAGCGATGAAGAGTGAGCTCTCCGCCCTTGAATTCCAGCCAGTGACCGGGCATAAGCTTCTTGACGCCCTTGAAGAAGGTGTCCTCGCCGGCAACGTAGGTAAGGCTCATATAGATCTGGAGCATTGAAACGTTGAGCTCTTTTTTAAATCCCGGCTGACCTATTATCTTGGAGATGTTGGTGCCGTAAAGCAGCCTGCCGTCCTCGGTGAGGTAGTAGTAGAAGGGCTTGGTGCCGAAGTGGTCCCGGAGGCAAAAGAGCTTATCCTCCTCGGTGTCGTAAAGTGCAAAGGCAAACATTCCGTAAAGGTGGTCGGCGATATCCCGTCCCCAGCGCTCATAGCCGGCGGTAAGGATAGCCCTCTCCCGCTCCTGCCTGGAAAGCCCGGCAGGGAGCCCTAGCTCCTTGCAGAGTGCCTCATGGTTGCGGATATGTCCGCGGTAATCTTTTATTTCTATCATAGCAGTCACCTCAAAAAAATATATGGTCCTGACTAGGTTATTATACCACATTTGAGGGGAAATGTAAAGGGGAAAGAATACAAAAGCACCCCCGGTTACCCGGGGGTGCTTGTCTTATCTGATGTTAGCGTTCAGCCGAGAGAATTAGTCTCTAACAGCGGTAACAACGCCGGAACCAACGGTTCTGCCGCCCTCACGGATAGCGAAGCGGAGACCTTCCTCAATAGCGATAGGAGTGATGAGCTCAACGTCCATTGCTACGTTGTCGCCAGGCATGCACATTTCCTTGTCAGCAGGAAGAGTGATAACGCCGGTAACGTCGGTGGTTCTGAAATAGAACTGAGGTCTGTAGTTGTTGAAGAAAGGAGTATGACGGCCGCCCTCTTCCTTCTTCAGAACGTAAACCTGACCAGAGAACTTGGTGTAGGGATGAATGCTGCCGGGCTTGCAAAGAACCTGACCTCTCTCGATCTCGGATCTCTGAACACCACGGAGCAGTGCGCCGATGTTGTCGCCTGCCTCAGCATAGTCAAGGATCTTTCTGAACATCTCGATACCGGTAACAACGGTCTTAGCTCTCTCCTCGGTGAGGCCGATGATCTCGACTTCATCACCAGTGTTCAGCTTACCACGCTCAACTCTACCGGTAGCAACAGTACCACGGCCGGTGATGGTGAATACGTCCTCAACAGGCATCAGGAAAGGCAGGTCAGCCTTACGGTCAGGAGTGGGGATATACTCGTCAACAGCGTCCATGAGCTCAAGGATAGGAGCATATGCGGGATCAGACAGATCGTCGGGAGCGTTCAGAGCAGCAAGAGCGGAGCCCTTGATGATAGGAGTATCATCGCCAGGGAACTCGTACTTGTCAAGTAGCTCGCGGATATCCATCTCAACGAGCTCGAGCAGCTCAGGGTCGTCAACCTGGTCAGCCTTGTTCATGAATACAACGATTGCAGGAACGCCAACCTGACGAGCCAGCAGGATGTGCTCTCTGGTCTGAGCCATAGGGCCGTCGGAAGCAGCAACTACGAGGATAGCGCCGTCCATCTGAGCAGCACCGGTGATCATGTTCTTAACGTAGTCAGCGTGACCCGGGCAGTCAACGTGAGCATAGTGACGCTTATCGGTCTCATACTCAACGTGAGCGGTGTTGATTGTGATTCCACGCTCTCTCTCCTCAGGAGCCTTATCGATCATGTCGTAAGCCTCATACTTAGCCTGGCCCTTCATAGCGAGGGTCTTGGTGATAGCAGCGGTAAGAGTGGTCTTGCCGTGGTCAACGTGACCGATGGTACCGATGTTAACGTGGGGTTTGGTTCTTTCGAACTTCTGCTTTGCCATAGGATTTTCCTCCTCAATAAAAAATTATAGTTTCCAAAAATAACATACTATACAAAATATTATAGCACATCTATCCGGATATTGCAATAGTTTGGACAAATTTTTTTATAAAAATCAGTCCTTAGCTCTGGTGGAGATGATCTTCTCGGATATCGACTTAGGCACTTCGATGTAGCTGTGAGGCTCCATAGAGTACTGTCCTCTTCCCTGTGTCTTGGAACGCAGGTCATTGGAGTAGCCAAACATCTCGGACAGAGGAACAAGGCAGTCTACCTGAACGGCACCTGTTCTCTGCTCCTGACCTAGGATCTGTCCACGTCTGGAGTTGAGGTCACCGATAACTGTTCCGAGGTAGTCATCGGGAGCGATAACGGAAACCTTCATAATAGGCTCAAGGATAACAGGCTTAGCCTTCTTCATAGCCTCCTTGAACGCGATAGAGCCCGCGATCTTGAATGCCATTTCGGAGGAGTCGACCTCATGATAGGAGCCGTCGTACAGCTCTACCTTAACGTCAACTACCTGATAGCCGGCGAGAACTCCGGCCTCCATAGCGCCCTTGATACCAGCGTCAACAGCGGGGATATACTCCTTGGGGATAGCGCCGCCGACAACGTTGTTGATGAACTCGTAGCCCTTGCCGGACTCATTGGGCTCAATATTGATCTTAACGTGACCGTACTGACCCTTACCACCGGACTGCTTGGCATACTTGTAGTCCATATTGGCTTTCTCTCTGATAGTCTCCTTGTAGGAAACCTGAGGAGCACCTACGTTAGCCTCGACCTTGAACTCACGGAGGAGTCGGTCAACGATGATCTCCAAGTGCAGCTCGCCCATTCCGGCGATAATGGTCTGACCTGTTTCCTCATCGGTATAGGTTCTGAAGGTAGGATCCTCTTCAGCCAGCTTGGAGAGGGCAATACCCATCTTCTCCTGACCGGCCTTGGTCTTGGGCTCGATAGCCAGCTGGATAACGGGCTCGGGGAACTCCATGGACTCGAGGATAACGGGAGCCTTCTCATCGCAGAGAGTATCACCTGTGGTGGTATTCTTCAGACCGATGGCAGCTCCGATATCACCTGCATAGATGGTATCGATATCCTTTCTTGCGTTAGAGTGCATCTGAACGATACGTCCGATACGCTCGTCCTTATCCTTAGTGGAGTTGTAAACGGTGGAGCCGGCAGTCAGAACGCCAGAATAAACTCTGAAATAGCAGAGCTTACCAACGAAGGGGTCGGTAGCGATCTTGAATGCCAGAGCAGCGAAGGGCTGATCGTCGCCGGAAACTCTCTCGCACTCCTCACCGGTATCAGGGTTGATACCCTTGATATGGGGAACGTCGATAGGAGAGGGCATATAGTCAACGATAGCGTCCAGCAGCTTCTGAACTCCCTTGTTTCTGTAAGATGTTCCGCAGCATACAGGAACCATTGTGTTAGCGATGGTGCCCTTTCTGATGCACATCTTGATCTCGTCGATGGTGAGCTCCTCACCGTCGAGATACTTCATCATGATCTCCTCGTCCTGTTCAGCAGCAGCGTCGATCAGGATCGAGCGATACTCCTCGGCCTTCTCCTGCATATCGGCAGGGATATCCTCTACCTGGATATCAGTTCCGAGGTCATTGGTGTAGATATATGCCTTCATCTCGAGCAGGTCTATAAGGCCCTTGAAATCGTCCTCAGAGCCGATAGGCAGCTGGATAGCAACTGCGTTGCACTGAAGTCTCTCATGAAGCATATTCATTACGTTGTAGAAATCGGCACCCATGATATCCATCTTGTTGACGTATACCATACGGGGTACCTTGTAGTTATCGGCCTGTCTCCAAACGGTCTCGGTCTGGGGCTCAACGCCGCCCTTTGCACAAAGAACGGTAACAGAGCCGTCGAGAACTCTCAGAGAACGCTCGACCTCAACGGTGAAGTCAACGTGTCCCGGAGTGTCGATGATATTGAGTCTGTAATGTCTGTCAGACGCAGTATCATAGGTAGGCTTCCAGTAGCAGGTAGTGGCAGCAGATGTGATAGTGATGCCTCTCTCCTTCTCCTGAGCCATCCAGTCCATTGTGGATGCACCGTCATGAGTCTCACCGATTTTATAGTTGACACCGGTATAAAACAGGATACGTTCTGTGGTAGTAGTTTTTCCGGCATCGATATGAGCCATGATTCCGATATTACGGTAATCCTGGAGCTTTGTTTCTCTTGCCATTGTTTCCTCCTGTTTATATTACCATCTGTAGTGAGCGAAAGCCTTGTTAGCCTCAGCCATCTTATGAGTTTCGTCGCGCTTCTTGCACGAACCGCCCAGTCCGTTGAGTGCGTCAAGGATCTCAGCTGCGAGTCTCTCCTTCATAGTAGCCTCGTTTCTCTCACGAGAGTACTTGGTGATCCAGCGCAGGCCGAGAGTCTGACGTCTGTCAGGTCTTACCTCCATAGGCACCTGATAGGTAGCACCGCCGACACGGCGAGCCTTTACCTCGAGCTCGGGCATGATGTTGTTCATAGCCTCCTCGAAAACCTCAAGTGCGGGACGGCCGGTCTTCTCCTCAACGATCTCAAATGCTCCGTAAACGATCTTCTGAGCTACACCCTTCTTGCCGTCCAGCATAATGTTGTTGACAAGTCTGGTAACAAGCTTGGAATTGTAAACAGGATCGAGAAGTACGTCTCTCTTAGCAACTTTACCTCTTCTTGGCACTTTGATTCCCTCCTTCACAAATAAATGAATTCACAGGTACTCGCTCCGCAGCCCTTACGCTGCGGCCCCGTCAGTTCCAATGCAGAGGTCATATATATAAATCTCTGCAAAAAACTGTGGTCTTCGCAGTTTTGCGACAATGAGTATTTCCTTAAACTTTTGCAGGCTTACTTTCCTGCCTTCGGTCTCTTTGCGCCGTACTTGGATCTTGCCTGCATTCTCTTGGCAACACCCTGAGCGTCCAGAGTACCTCTGATGATGTGGTAACGCACACCGGGGAGGTCCTTAACTCTTCCGCCTCTGATGAGAACAACAGAGTGCTCCTGAAGGTTGTGACCGATTCCGGGGATATAAGCGGTTACCTCGGTACCGTTTGTCAGCTTAACTCTTGCGATTTTTCTCATAGCGGAGTTAGGCTTTTTGGGGGTAGCGGTTCTTACAGCGGTGCAAACGCCTCTCTTCTGCGGGCAGCTCTGATCGATAGCTGTCTTCTTCTTGGCATTGTAGCCCTTCTGAAGTGCAGGAGCGGTCGACTTGGTCTCAAGAACGTCTCTTCCCTTTCTGACTAACTGGTTAAAGGTCGGCATATTCTCTCTCCTTTCGTAAAAAATGTCATACTGGCGCAATTCGTCAGCATAAACTAAATTATATCACGAAAAATCGCCGCTGTCAAGTTCTTTTTTTCTGACAGCGGCGAAAAAATCCTACAAAGTTTGTCCGTTTGGGATATTGTGCAGTTATGCATTATTACTATTATATATAATAGCAGCTAGGGCAGCACTGCTCTGCTCTCGGTCTCGCCCGCAGGTGTACTGCCGGGAGCGCAGTGCTCGATTGTCGTGGAGCCGTCCTTATTTTTTCTCCAGACTATGGGCGCAGACTGGAAGAAATCCTCCGGTGGGGGCTCCTTTGGTTTCTTGGGGGCGGTTTCCGCCCAAAGCAGCTTTTCAAGCTCACCCGAGGACAGCTCACCGTTCTGTGATGCGTCACCCAGGTACATATTTTTCAGGTTATCCATCGTATAGCTGGTATCGGACTTATCGTGAGGTCTCCACACCTGCTTACGCTGCTGCAAATTCTTCTCCGGGTCGAACCTAGCCTTCTCGAATGCCTTGGCCTCTCCCTCAAAGAATTCCTCCCCGCCGATGGTCTGCACCTTTCCCTTATTGATGGTATTTTCGATGTATCTGACCGCCTCGTCTGCGGTGACGCGGTGAATGTAGTTCTCGTCCTTAAGGGCATTGTTAAAGGGAAAGCGGGGGTGTTTTTTAAGCTCTGCCAGCTGCTGAATAACGGGACGTGCAAGCAGGTTCGCAGTGATAGTCAGAATCACCATTACCGAGAGCAGCAGCACCGCCACTCCCTGAACATCAGCTGCAAATGTCAAAGCGCTCAGCGCCAGTATCTGCACTGTCACAGAGCTGACGAAGAGCTTGAAATTGAGGCTCAGATCCTCCGTAAGAACAGCGCTTGTGCCCACAAAGCCCGCCACAGCCCCCACCAGAGAAAAAAGATTGCCCGTCTTTATCACGCTCACGGGAGCGGTGGGATTCCGAAGGTCGTGGAGAAGCGAGAGAAGCAGATCTATGACGTTCATAATGACTATCGCGCCCGAAAAGAGCATAGGGTACGAAAGAAAGCGCCGGGCCTTTTTGGCTCCCTTATAGATATCCCGAAGCTCCTCGTCCGGGAGGATACGGTAATCGTCCTGTAAGGCTTTCACAGCCCGCACCTCCTTTATCCTTTTTCAATATTACGGCAAGACGGTCCTGCCGGAGGTATCGTCTGCCGGGGCGCTGCCCGGAGCGCGGTGCTCGATGGTGGTGGTGCCGTCCTTGTTCTTGCGCCATATCACCGGAGACTGCTGGAAGAAATCCTCCGGCGTGGGCTCGGGAGCCTTCTTCGGGGCGGTGGCCTTCATAAGCTCGCGCTCAAGCTCCCGGCCGCTGAGTTCTCCCTCATCTACGGCGTCGAAGTACATATTTTTCAGATTATCCATAGTGTAGCCGGTATCGGACTTGGAGTGCTGCCGCCAGACCTGTGTGCGCTGCTACAAATTCTTCTCCGGGTCGGGCTTGGGAAGCTCGAACTTCTTCTGCTCGCCCTCCAAAAATTCCTCCCCGCCGACGGTCCTTACCTTTCCGGCGTTGAGAGTGCTGTCAAGACGCTTTGCCGCCCGGTCACTGTAGCTTGTGCCGTTTGTATAAAGAGAGCTGGTATAGGACTCGTCCCGGCGCCAATTATCAAAGGGATAGCGGGGGTGTGCCTTCAAAACAGAGATATCCTCGATATAAGGTCGGGCGATGCGGTTTGCAAGATTTGTTCCGACAATAAATCCCGCCTGTATGAAAGGCACAAAGGGTCTGCCCTCCATAATGAAAAAGACCACTCCGATGGCAAGCATCACCAACTGAAAGATATTGGCGCCGTTTCTAAGCCTCTTGTTGGTCTCCAGGCTGTCGGCGAAAATGGCGCTATAGCAGACAAATGCGCCTATGCCGGCTACCGCGACAATAGCCTCTTCGGCATCCAGCGTCAGCGTTCCGATGACGGTTATCACGATGAGATAGACAAGCGGGAACATAGGCAGGCTGATAAACCAAATAACGCGCCTGTCGTGCTTGTAGATATCACGCAGCTCCCCGTCCGGGAGGATAAGGTAATCGTCCTGTGTGGCCTTCACATCAGCTCACCCCTTTTATTTTTTTGTATCTCCTCTATCAGCCCATCTGCTCCGCCAGCTCGTTAAGGTATGCCAGCCCTGCGGGGTCGTTGGCGCCTAGGGAGACGTTGGGATTTTCCGAAATATAAGCGTCCGCCCGCTTGCCTTTGCCGATGAGCAGCCCGAGGCAGTCGGTGAGGTAATACTCACCCTGTGCGTTGTTGGGGGTCAGCTCAAAGAGCACGTCCAGCAGGTCGGAGGTATCAAACCAGTAGCAGCCGGAATTTATTTCCTTGATCTGCGCCTGCTCGGGGGTGCAGTCCTTCTGCTCAACGATGCCCGAGATGCCGTTTTCGGTACGGATAATGCGCCCGTAGCCGGTGGGGTCCTCCTTCTCGGAGGTAACGACTGTCACCGAATTGCCCTCGGAGGTGTGGAGTTTAAGTGCTCCCTCGATGGTGGGAGGGTCGATAAAGGGCGCATCGCCGCAGAGGATAAGGGTATTGCCGCCCCGGTGGGCTTCAAGGAAATCCTTTGCCATCTGAACGGCGTGACCGGTGCCCAGTCTCTCCGACTGGAGAACGGTCTTGATGTCGGCGCGGCTGTCCCGCCCGGCGAGGAAGTCGTCTATCATTTCGGCCTTGTGGCCTTTTACAACGCAGATGTCGCCGATGCCGGCGTTCTCGCAGGCGGTGATGACCCAGTCCAGCATAGCCCTGCCCTGCACCTGACAGAGCACCTTGGGCCCGTCGGACTTCATTCTTTTGCCCTGCCCTCCGGCAAGGATTATTACGTTGTTGTTCATATTG
>JAFUTK010000066.1 GCA_017471405.1 Ruminococcus sp. | reverse complement strand
GGCGAATTCGCGTTACGCTCCTTCGTCGCTTTCAATTGAGCGGGCGACGTACTTTTGCACCCGCGGTTGTGACCTTTGTTAGTGTGAAGAACTGAAAATGCGCCGCATATCACACCTTGTGGAATGCGAGCACCTACGGTTACAGCACGAACAAACTCCGGTCGCGGTGCGCAGACTACACTCCCGCACACACCCAAGCGACCAACGGGAGCGCAGCGTGAATTCGGTGGTGCACTGCGTGCACAACTTCTGATTTATAAAAAAACACTCAGAAAAGGAAAGGTGCAGAATGAAGCTTCTTATCATCAGACACGGCGACCCGGATTATACTATCGACTCCCTTACCGAAAAGGGTCACAGAGAGGCACAGCTGCTGGCGGAGCGCATCGCTTCTATGGATATCAAGGCATACTATGTCTCACCGCTGGGGAGGGCCCGGAAAACAGCGGAATATACCCTCGAAAAAGCCGGCAGAACTGCCGAAGTCCTGGATTGGGCAAGGGAGTTCGATACCCTCATCTCCGACGGCAGGGGAGGGAAGCGTATCGCTTGGGACTGGCTCCCCGCCGACTGGACGGCCGTTCCCGAATACTTCGACAAGGACAAATGGTACACCACCCCCATAATGCAGGAGGCAGGAATGGAGGCAGGCGTCAAGCGTGTTTACGACGGCATCGACGCCCTCATCGAGCGTCATGGCTACAAGCGAGAGGGGAACCTCTATCGGGCGGTGGAGCCCAACAACGACACAATAGCGCTGTTTTGTCACTTCGGCGTTACCTGCGTTATGCTCTCGCATATCCTGAATGTCTCTCCGATGATACTCTGGCATGGATTTGTTTCCGCACCCACATCGGTGACGACCCTCATTACCGAAGAGCGCCGGGAGGGGCTTGCCTACTTCCGCACTAATACCTTCGGGGATATCTCCCATCTCTACAAGTACGGCGAGGAGCCTGCCTTCTCCGGGCGGTTCTGCGAGATGATCTCAAACGAGCAGGAGCGCCACGACTGAGGCTGCCTTGACTTTTCGGCGGCTGTTTGATATAATGAATGACAGCATGATATACATTTAAAGAGGTGATCGGAATGTCGGAAACAGGCACAGCTCAGCGCGGCAGGCTTGGCGGCAGAGCCGGCACCTTTTTTATCTGCACTGTGCTGTTTATTATCGGGCTGCTGCCGGTGCTTATCGTGTCAAAGGGGGCGTACATATACTCCGGCGACTATAATTATCAGATATTGCCCTTCTGGCGGCATATGCACAATGTTTACAGAGAGGGCTTCGTGCTCTTTGACTGGACCTCCGATATAGGCTATAACTACATCGGGGGCTACGCCTTTTACGGGCTGTTTTCGCCATATACCCTGCTGAGCCTCATCTTTCCCGAAAGCCTCCTGCCCTACGGGATAACGCTTATCAATGCGTTAAAATTCGGAGTTGCGGGGCTGGGAGCCCACATCTATTGCAGGCAGTATCTAAAAAGCGACCGCTCGGCTCAGATCTGCGGGATTCTCTACGCCTTTTCGGGAGCCCAGCTTTACGATATGGTGTTCCATTTCTCCGACACTATCTCGCTTTTTCCTTTCGTGCTCTACTCTCTGGACAGGCTGATAAAGGATAATCGCCGCGCGGGATTTGCCGTTATACTGGCAGTTGCCGGTGTTACCAATTACTATCTCTTCTTCGGGATATGCGTGTTTTTGGTGCTGTATTTTCTGGTCAAGGTCATCTGCGGGGAGTATGTGCTGACTGTCAGGAGCTTTCTATGCGTCGCCTTTGAGGCTGCGGCGGGACTGCTTTTGACGGCGGCGGTGCTGCTGCCGGCGTTTTATCAGGTGCAGAGCATTGCCAGAGCAGGCAACTCCATCTCCGGCAGCGGGCTGCTGCTCTATGACGAGCCGATGACTATACCGAAGCTCATAGCGTCAATATTTTTCGTCCCGGACAGATGTATGTACGGCTTTTTCACCGATTCATCTGCACTGAATTCGGCGTCGGTAACGCTTTATATCCCGCTTTTTTCGGCGGTGCTGGCTTTGAGTACAGTACGGCGCAGCAAGCGGGCTTGGTTTACGGTGCTGACGGGAGTGTGTTTCATATTTTCGGTCGTGCCTGTGCTCAACAGCGCTTTTTCGGCCTTCAACAGCACCTATTACGCCAGATGGACCTATATGCCCCTGCTTATTATGATAATGATGACCGGCAGGGCGCTGGATTCCTTTGAGGAGCTTGACTTGAAGCGAGAGCTGACGGCTGTAGGCATAGCCACCGCTGCTTTCACCCTCTACGGAGTTTATAGAATTATCGCCCAGCTCAAAACAGACGCTGAGACCGCCTCAGGTCTGGGCGAGACAGGCCGCTCAGGCGGAGGGCTCGTCCTCCCCACCGGTGACAGGGTGTTCATACTGCTGTTCTCGGCGGTATGCCTGCTGCTGCTGGCAGTTTTGAGATACCGCCCCTTCAGCATTATATCTCCCAAAAGGCTCACTGGTATTACTGCTGTGATGTGCTGCCTGCCTTTCTTCTACTATGCCGCCAATCACCCCTATATGACCGACTATTATACCGAAAGCGCCGTCCGCAGGATATACAATGAAATGCAGCCCCTTTCCATAGAGGACGATGGCTTTTTCAGGACGGTATCGGTGGGACACGATTCCAGCGACGCCGGTATAGGCTGGGAGCTGCCGACGGTGGAGCTTTACTCCAGCGGCGAGAGCGGCAAGGTGACCTCCTTCTATGCTAGGATAGCCCAGCGGCGGTATTCCCACCCTCTCTATCTTTCAGACGAGTACGCCCTGTTCAGTTTCTTTTCCGTGAAGTATGAGGCGAGATTTAACGACCTTATGGTTGGCGGCATTGAGGTGGAGCCGGAGCATATACGGCAGGAGCGTCCGGGCTTTGAGCTTTCAGACGTTCAGAACAGATATGTCATCTACCGCAACGAGGGCTTTGTCCCTATGGGCTTTACCTTTGACTACTACCTCCCGCTGGACGAAATGGAGCCTGTCACCTTTGATGATACCGATATCAGCTGCGATAAGGAGGAAAGCTTCCGGCGGGAAAAGCTGCTGCTTAAGGCCATATGGCTCACCGATGAGCAGATAGCCCGTTACAGTGATATCCTTGAGGAGCTGCCGGAAGAGCTGAAAAGCGACACCTCCGATGAGGCGTATTTTGCCGACTGCGAAAACAGGCGCGGCAGTGCGGCTTACCTTTTCGAGCCGGACGGCACCGGCTTCACCTCGAAAATTCGTCTTGACAAGGACAGCCTTGTGTTCTATTCCATCCCCTGCGACGGCGGCTTTACGGCTTATGTTGACGGAGAAAAGACCCCAATTGAGGACGTCTACGACGGGCTGAGCGCCGTATATGTTCCGGCAGGGGAGCATACGGTGCGGTTTGACTATATGCCCGCAGGGCTCAGAGCTGGGCTGATAATAAGCGGCAGCGCGGCAGCGGCGCTGATGATATATTGGCTTGCAGGCGCGGCAATAAAAAAGCGCAGCCGGGCTGCGCAAAAGTAAAAGCATATTCTCCCGCAGGAGAATATGCTTTTTTATGTGTCGTAAAACGCCGCTATCGTCTCGCCGTCGCACTTGACGATTACCGGCGCCGTCCGGGTCAGATAGACCACCGATCCCTCGTCAGCTAAGAGCTTCAGCACCCGGGCGTTCTCCGGCTCGCTGTCGGAGGAGGTTATCACCGCTATCATCGGGCTGACCGACTTGAACAGCTTCGCCAGACCGTTCTGGTAATGCCCGTGATAGGGCACCTTCAGGAAGTCGTAATTCCCGGACTCCCGGGCAAGATACTCCGCAATGCGGGCCTCCTCAATGTCTCCGGTGAAGAGCATTGAGCGGGAGCCGTAGCGCACTGAGGTTATCAGCGAGGAGTTGTTGGAGGGGTCGTCGGCGTAGACCTCCTGCATAGGCGGGAGAATGGATATCTCCGCGTTATCAAGGCGGAAGCTCTGGCGGGACTTAAGCACCGTCGCCGCGAGACCCTTTTCCTTAAGGGCTTTGAGGTAGTTGTCGTATTCATCGCTCTGCTTGGGGGAGTTGCTCTGGAATACCCAGTCGATGGGAACGGAGTTGATTATCTTTGCCGCTCCGCCCACGTGGTCCTTGTCGAAGTGAGTGATGATGAGCATATCCAGCTTTTGGATATTATGAGCGGACATATAGGCTAGGATATCCTTGCCGAAGCCCTTTTCGCCGCAGTCGATGAGGACGGCGAATTTGGAGTTGTATATCAGATGAGCGTCGGCCTTGCCGGCCTTGAAGCAATAGCAGATAAGCTCCTCCAGCTTGCCCTCAGCGGTAGGAGGGGGCGGGGGAGAGGAGGAGGGGGGCTCATTGCTGTTGACGGAGCAGCCGAAGAGCAGCAGCGACAGCAGTAAAGCAATAAAACAGCGAAGCTTCAAGGATATCACCTCCAAAAAAGACAACAAAGCGGGGATAACAAGCAACAGTGGGGACAACGAACGCGAAGCGCGTTAAAAAGCGCGCGATCAAGCCTCGCGCCAGAGGCTTGCAGGTCAAGGGCAGCGCCCTTGCGGAGCTCGAGGCAGAGCCTCGTTTGCGGCGTCAGCCGCAACCCGGCGCTGCGCAAAGTGAGCGAAAAGGCACAACCCTTTCCGACCACAGCAGAAGTATCAAGAACAAACCAATTTCGCAGCGCCGAAAAGTTACAGCCCTGCACTCATAGGAAACAGTGAGCGTCAGCGAACGTTTTTCCGTACCTAGAACAACAAGCTGCGGGCGCCCGGTTCCTCGCCGCTGACGCGGCTCGGAGAATTTCCGGAAAAGGAAATTCTCTCCGCCTTCGGCGGAGAAATACCCTTTCCAGGCAAGAACTATGCCAATTATGGAGTGTGGGTATTGCGGCGGGGCAAAATAGCGAGCCAGCGCATCTCACCCTGTGGAATGCGAGCACCAAAGGTCACAGTTCTGGCAAAGCTTCGGTCGCGGCGTCTCAGTTTCATTCCCTTACAAGGTGAGGCGTGACGCCAAAAAAGGGGCATTTCTCCGACAAGCGGAGAAACACCCCGAAAATTTCAGCTTACAGCAAGCGCATTATCTCTTAACGTTGAAAGCGCCCATCTGCGGATAATCAGCTGCATCACCGAGCTGCTCTTCGATGCGGAGGAGCTGATTGTACTTTGCAACTCTCTCGGAGCGGCTGGGAGCACCGGTCTTGATCTGGCAGGTGTTCAGTGCAACTGCAAGGTCAGCAATGGTGGTGTCAGCAGTCTCGCCGGAACGGTGAGAGGAAATTGCAGTGTAGCCTGCCTTGTGAGCCATCTTGATAGCCTCAAGGGTCTCGGATACGGAACCGATCTGGTTGAGCTTGATAAGAATGGAGTTAGCTGCACCCAGCTTGATGCCCTTTGCAAGTCTCTCAGTGTTGGTAACAAACAGGTCGTCGCCGACAAGCTGAACCTTGTGCCCGATCTTCTGGGTCATTCTTACCCAGCCGTCCCAGTCCTCTTCATCAAGGCCGTCCTCGATGGAGATGATAGGATACTTGTCAACAAGTGCCTCCCAGTGAGCGATAAGCTCGTCAGAGGTGAACTCCTTGCCGCTCTTGGGCTGCTTGTAGAAGCCCTTGCCCTTTTCGCTCTTCCACTCGGAGGAAGCAGCGTCCATAGCGATCATGAAGTCCTTGCCGGGCTCGAAGCCAGCAGCCTTGATAGCCTC
>JAFUTK010000065.1 GCA_017471405.1 Ruminococcus sp. | reverse complement strand
GCGGAATGCGAGCACCTGCGGTCACAGCACGAACAAACTCCGGTCGCGGTGCGCAGACTACACTCCCGTACACACCCAAGCGACCAACGGGAGCGCAGCGTGAATTCGCCGCGGGGGCGTGCCCCGCAAATTCTGATTTATCTTTATTAGCAATACAAAAGTAAAAAGGCAACGTTTTTGCGTTTTATCCCTTTGATTATACCACAGCTTACAAAAAAAGTAAAGTCGCCGAGGCTCTGCGTTTTGCACACAAAGAAGAGCCGTTATTTGTGCAATCGGCTGATTTTTCAGCTCTGTTGCACGTTTTAGTGCAACAGTAACCCCCTGCCACGCTGTAAGTGAAGGGAGGAGAAAGGAATGACTTATGTTCAGACGTTTTTCAAAGCTTATCGACGTGAAATCGCTGGTGACGCTGACACTCACTGCTGTATTCAGTGTGCTGTCCCTGCGGGGGGAGGTCTCCCCAGAGCAGTTTTTGACAGTGTTCACAGTGGTGATAAGCTTCTATTTCGGCACTCAGCTGCGCCGCTCAAAGGAGGATACAGACGATGACAAGTGAGATAATAGTAGCGCTGCTTTCCCTCATTGGCACGTTCTTAGGAACGTTCTCCGGCATAAGGCTCGTAACCTACCGCATCGAGCAGCTTGAGAAAAAGGTGGAAAAGCATAACAGCGTCATAGAGCGTATGGCGCTGGCGGAAAAAGATATCCGGGTGGCCTCCCACAGGATAGAGGATCTTGAAAAATGGAGGGATAAGCTGTGAGCTCTGACACCCCCTGCCTCGTCAGGGTGAGCTGCCGCAGCGGACTGAACGTCCGGGCAGGAGCAGGAGCGCGGTACAGCCTCATGGGTCTGGCACCCTTCGGGTACATCTACACTATAACCGAAAAAAAGCAGGCAGGCGGGCAGGTTTGGGGCAAGCTCAAGGGCGGCGGCTGGATATGTATGACGGGGTACACCGAGCCTATAAGGTGAGCAGAACTTTTGAAGCACGCCTATTGCATTATTGGAAATAATATGCTATAATGACTGTGAACTTTTAATTAAGGAGTGGTCACTATGTTCTGTCCCAACTGCGGCAATCAGGTACCCGATAATGCAAAATTCTGCGGAGGCTGCGGCTACCGCTTTCCTGAGGCGGAGGCAGCGGTGCAGGAGGCTGTCCCACAGCAGGCTCCCGTTATCCCGGAGCCTGTCAGAGAGATAATCCCCGACCAACCGGTGCAGCAGGCATATGAGCCGGTTCCCCAGCCGATGCCCCAGCAGCCCTATCCGGCGGCAACCCAGAGCAGCGACGAGAAAAAGGGGCTGGGCTCTGTGGCGATATTCCTTATCACCTTCCTCATTTTAGGCATTATTATGGCGGCGGTGATACTCTTCGTCTACCCCGGAGTGCTTATGGGCAAGGACGACGACAGCTCCTCTAAGAGCAGCAAGAAGTCCTCCTCGTCTGTTGTTGTCGATGACAGCGAAAAGGACAGCAGCAAGGACAGCGACGCCGATGTGACCACTACCACTACTACCACCACCGTCACCACCTCAAAGCCCGATGAAACCGAGCCTCCCGAGACTACCACCACTGAGCCCAAGGAGACTGAGCCTGTCGAGACGGAGACCACCGAGGATATACTCACACCTCCCGTTCCCGCCGACCTCTCCACCTATGACCGCCCCACAATGAACGACTTTACCTGGTGCGTGGGACAGGACGGTTTCCTGAAGGCAATGCCAGCCGGCGCCGAGCAGATGACCTCCGCCGATGAGATAGACGGCGGCTGGAAGTGCTTCATCAACTACGAAATGGAAGATGTAGGCTTTGGCACAATGCGCGAGCTGGATAACGTGGATATTCAGTTCACCGACAGTTCCAGCGGCGTCTTCACCATTGACTGGTACCTGATGATGGACGGCGACGAAACTATGGACGAGTCGGACACAGCAGACTCTGACTTTGCAGCCAGCCTTTCCGGCGGCAGGCTCACCGCAGTCGGCGATGAGGACAGCGGCGATGCGGTCATCTACATAGAGAAGTTCTACCGCCTTGACGGCAAGGAATACGCTTACGGCTTTATTGATATGGGAGAGCTCCCCGAGGATGCAGGCTCCTATGAGATATATGTGGCGCTGGTAAGGCCGTAACAGCTAATGCTCAATAGCACAGTAATTGCCGCGCTGCGATGAAGCGCGGCAAAGTGCGTAAAAAGGGTATCCCCCCTTTGCGGGGGGATACCCTTTTTACGCGGGAGACACATTTTGCTGCACTCCCGTATCCGACAAAGAAAAAAGCCGCGCTCTCGGCTCGGCTTTGAAGAAAGTCAGATTATGAATTTCTTTGCTTTGTTTACGATGCTTCGGTCATTCTCGTAGGCAAGCACCTGCCCGGCGCGGTCTATCTCGACCCATTTGATCTCGGAGATCTCGTCCTCCTGAGGAACGAAGTCGGTGTTCTTGGCCTTGGCGACAAAGTACACCACGATCTTCATAGTATCCTTGCGGGGAGAATATGTAACGATCTCGCGGAAGGTGGGGTCAAGATTTACATCTATGCCCGTTTCCTCCATTATCTCGCGCTTTGCAGTTTCTACTTCAGTCTCGTCCCCCTCGACGTGCCCTTTGGGAAATGACCAATGCCCGCTGTTGATATGCTTTATCAGCAATATCTCCGTGTTGCCGTGGTACTTTCGGTACACTATGGCGCCACAGGATTTTTCATGCAGCATTGTCAGGTTCCTTTCTGTGATGATATATCGTATTTATTATACCACAACAAAATCTGTTTGTCTACACTCAAATAGAAATATGTCGCAATTTTGTGCATTATGCACAAGGTGGATGTTGCTTTGCGGAGAAGATAGGCGCGGGAAACAAGAAAGCCCCCTTCGCTCAGCGCGGAGGAGGCAATGCTTTTATGATATCATTCCCAAAGGCTGTCGCCCAGGCGGGAGATGTAAGCCGTCAGCTCGGAGGCCATTTCGTACTGCTCCGGCAGGCGGGGGTGTCCCGGGGTAGCCTTGCCGCAGCGGGTGAAGGTGAGGTGAGATATCTTTCCGTCGCCCTCGGCGGTCAGCTCGGAGACTATCTCGTCCAGAGCCCTGTCCCAGCTGGGGTCGTGCATGAGGACGGTCAGCAGCATGATGAACTGCGCCTTAGGATAGTGTGAGCGCAGGCTGCGGATAATTTCCTCGTATCTGTCCTTCCACTTTCTTCTGTAATCCGGGTCGGTGATGTCCGGGTCGTCGCCCTGCTCGCGGTGCTGGTCGTTCTGGCCTACGGCTAAAATGACCACCTGCGGGGTGTAGAGGGAGAAATCCCAGTCGGAGTAGCCGCACTCCTCCGGGAAGTAGATGACCTTATCGTAAGCGGTCTCCATTCCGATAGTCTCGGGGGAGTGGTAGTAGCCGGTGCGGTCGAAAATGGCTATGCCGCCCTGAGCGATGTTGTGTATTTCAGCACCCAGATTGCGGGCGGTTATCATCGAATAGGAATGGTAGGCGTTGTCATAGACGCCATCGGTGTTATCCGGGTCGTTTGAGGCAACATAATCCACCGCCTCACAGACGGCTCCCGCCGAGACGGAATCGCCATAGCACTCTATCCTTCTGTCGGAGCGGGGACGGGGCGGCAGCAGCTCGGCGTCGGCGTCGGTCTCGAAGCCGAAAAAGTCGAAATAGTGGGTGGCGTCCTGACGCTTGAATAGGGTGATCTCGTGCTCTCTGCGCTCCAGCCCGGAGACCAGCGGCAGCGAAAAGCGCTCCCGGTCGGTGTCGAAGCAGACCTTTTCCTCCTTGCCGTCCACCAGCAGGCCAAGCTCCATCTTGTTATAGAATTTATGGTTGCAGATGACCGCCGAAAGCTCCGTTCCCACGAAACGGAGAGTTATCATCGTGCCGGCAAAGACTATTTTCGGGGCGTCAGGGAGGGTGCGGTCTATCCTTCCCATATATCTTATAGCGCGGTCGGAGGCGGGGATAAATCTCTTTTCCATATATCAATACTTCCTTTCAGATGTTTGTTAAGATAATCTTATCAAAAAAGCCCGGAGGTGTCAAGAAGGGTAAACGTTTTCGGCAAAAAAGAATATTGCAGAACGGTTAAAAGTTTGCGCAGATACTTGAAAACGGCGGGAGAGTATTGTATAATATATTCGTACTTAACGGAATGATTTTAAGTTCAGGTTCTGCTGAGCTAAAGTCTCTAAGCTGAAATACCGATTATCCCTCGCCGCTGCGCGGCTCGGGGGAGTGCTTTTTCAGCGTGAATTTCTTTGGCTCGGCCGCCACAACATTAAGAAAGGAATGGATAGTTATGAAGAAATTACTTGCGCTGGTAATGGCGCTCGCAGTTGCGGCAACGCTGTTTGTCGGCTGCGGAAGCAGCGACTCCTCCTCCGAGGCGACCTCTTCAAAGGCCGACTCTCAGGAGAGCAAGGGCGACGAAAGCAAGGAGGACGCCTCCTCCGAGGACAAGGCTGACGACAGCCAGCAGGATACCCCCGTCGATGACGGCACTGCCCCCGCTGACGCTCCCTTTGACCCTGCCTCGGGCATCACCGAGAATATGCTCAACCGCTCCATCAAGTTTGAGGGCGACACCTCCCGTCTGGCGGCAAAGCTGAAGGAGGCCTACAATCCCGACGGCGGCAAGAAGATAACAAAGGTTGCCTTCCTGGGTGACTCCATCACCGCCGGAAGCGGTGCTGACAACAGCGCCAACTCCTTTGCAAACAAGGTATTCGCCTGGTTCACAGAGAACATCAACGAGTTTTCTAAGCCCGTTAACGCCGGCATCGGCGCTACCGACTCCTATCTGGGCGTTCACAGAGTTGATAAGGACGTTATCGCTCAGGACCCCGATTTCATCTTCATCGAGTTCATCAACGACTGCGCCGACGACCAGTTCTACAAGGCAACTATGGACAGCCTTGTAAGGAAGTGCCTCGCAGCACCCACACAGCCCGCAGTAGTTCTCGTAGAGATGTCCCTTAAGGGAGGCGGCAACTGTCAGGATCAGCATATGGTAGCCGCAGAGGCCTACAACGTTCCCCTGCTCTCCTACCACGACGCCATCACTCCCGAAATCAACGCCGGCAACTTCTCCTTTGACGACATCTCCGGCGACGGCACTCACCCCAACGACATCGGACACGGCTGGGTAGCCGATATCATCATAAACTTCTTAGAGAAGGTACAGGCTGACGCAGACAACGCTGCCGAGCCCACAGCCTTCGACCCCGCAACCCCCTCTCCCACCGGCGACAAGTACAAAAACGCCACCATCTTCGATGCAGAGAACGGCGATATGACCGTCAATATGGACGAGAACTGGGATCAGCAGTCCACTCCCTGGAACTTCAAGAACGGCTGGAGCACCGCTGACGGCGGCACCATCACCTTCGAGATGGAGTTCAAGAACCTTGGAATGATGTACTACAAGTCCACCAAGGGTGACGCAGGCATCGTTACCGTCAACATCGACGGCGAGGACGTCAAGCAGGTAGACGGCGACTTCACCGGCGGCTGGGGCAGCTACGGCACCAACGTTGAGGTCTACACCTCTGACGAGACTGCAAAGCACACCGTTACCGTTACCGTAAACGAGGGCGAGAGACAGTACTTCGAGGTACTGGCGTGGCTGGTATCATAAGCGCAGGCGCGTGATTGTGCGGTCACTATACAATTGATGTTTTTAGGCACCTTCGCCGGGTCTCCGGCGGAGGTGCTTCTTTTCGCGCCTGCTCAAATTATATTGAATAATGAACAACGAATCTTGCACTTTCGCGCAAAAGAAAAGCGCCCCGAAGGGGCGCTAAGATCCATCGCCGCAAGGCGATTCCTTAATTATTCATTATTCACTATTCGTTATTCATTATTATTTGAGCGGCGGCTCCGCCGCCGCGTTTCAGGTCAGCGCCATTAGTCCCAACTGGGAGAGAACTGTCATTATTATTCCTGCCAGCAGTACTCCCGCCATAACGGCGACGACACTCTTTTTGAAATCCAGGTCAAGCATACTGGCGGCCAGCGTTCCCGTCCAGGCTCCGGTGCCCGGGAGGGGTATTCCTACGAACAGCAGCAGGGCTACATAAAGTCCCCTGCCCGCCTTGGCCTTGAGCTTCTCGCCGCCATGCTCGCCCTTCTCCAAGCAGAAGGAGAAGAACTTGCCTATCACAGGCTTATCGGCGCCCCATTCCAGCACCCTCCTTGCAAAGAAGAAGATAACAGGTACCGGCAGCATATTGGCGAACATACACAGCGGCAGCGCCTTGTACCAGGCTATGCCCCTGATTATGCCGAAGGGCACGCCGCCTCTCAGCTCGATGAGCGGCACCATTGATATGAGAAATGTGAGAACGTATTTTGTCATACTGTCTGTCCTTCCGTCTGTTCTGTGGTATATTCTTTTTCAAGCTGTGCCCGCAGGCCCTCTATCTTCCTGCGCTGATAGACCGTCATCGCGTGTCCTGCGGCGGCCTTGGCAGCAGCTATGGCCTGCCTTGCCCTACCGGTCTTCATATAGCAGAGAGCGAGAAACATCTCACACTCGCAGACCGAGCCCTTGTTCTTCGATACGGCGCAGGCCTGAACAAGATAATTCTCCGCCTTGAGGTAATCCCCCTCGGCATATTCCAGCACCCCCAGAGTGTGCAGCACCGGCATACAGCCCGCCCGCAGCCGAGCGCGGTCAAAGAACATCTTCGCCCCATCATAAATGCCTCTGGCGGCGGCGGTGTCCCCCACCATCAGATTTATATAGACGTAGATGTTGAAATATTCCTCCTGAGATTCGTCGGAGAGGTCGGTGAGGTTTATCTCCCGAAGCACCTCAAAGCACCTGTCGTAAAAGCCGCCCTCTGCAAGGTAGGAGGCCAGCACCAGCTGCTCCCTTGCCTTGTCCTCGTCGGAGCGGGCCTTGTCGATGCGGCGGCGGGCAAAGGAAAGCAGCTCGGGGGTAACGCCCTTTTCGCTGATGACCCTTATTGCCTTTCTGTCGCTGTGCTGCAGCCAGAGCAGCCTTATAGTGGAGACGGTTATATGCAGCAGAAAGATGCATATCATTATCACTGCGCCTATGCGTATCAGCTCAAAGGTGACCTTTGTTCTACCGGTGAACAGCCACACGAAAAACGTGATGACTGCCGACACCCAAAACACCGCCACGAATTCCTTCAGCGCATTGGAAACTGCATTTCTGATGTTCTCCGCCTCCCTTCGTCAAAACACTCACCGAGCCGCACAGCAGCTCGGTGAGCAAAACAGCTTTTTGGGGTGTATCAGTCCAGCACCGGCTCGTACTCTATGCGGATAGAGGGGAGCTTTTCAACGGTCTGGTAGGAGTTGAGCAGGCCGTCCTCAAGGGAGAGGTCGTTCTCGCCGGAGGCCGGAGGCGCAAAGATGCGCAGGGTCAAATCCTCGGGGGTGAGCAGCGGCTTCTCGAAGAAGGCACTCATAAGGTCGATGGTCTTGGCCTTGGGTGACTTGTAGAACCACTTGCCGTTTATCTCCAGCATAAGGTTTGAGTCGTCCTCAAAGGTGACCTCGCAAAAGTGGGGATTGGTCTCGAAGTGCAGGGGTATCTCGATGCCCTCGGCGTCCTCGGCGCCGCCCCAGCGGAGCTTAACGGGGAAGGAGAGCTCCTCTCCCCTCTCCATAGCGGGCTTGAAGAAATCGTCGTGGATTATCTTCTTGTAGGTCTGTAAAACGGGCTGCTCTATTCCGCAGTCGGAGTAGTTGGGGTCCTCTATTTCAAGGCCCAGCCTGCCGCGGTCGCGGAACTGGTAGAAGGTAAAGCCGGAGAACCACTCCTCCGGGTCGTATTTCAGCAGGTCGCAGAAGGTCTGCACCATATCCGCCTGATCGTAGGGACCGGTAACGTCGCCGTCGGCATTGAACTCGCTCATTACCATCGGCTTGGCAACGCCGCCGTTTATCTCCTTGAAGCGGCGGTAGCTCATCTTGGTGAGGGCATAGGTGTCAGCCACCTTGCTGCGGCTGTAATTCTTGACAGCCTGATCTTTAAGCGCAACATCATAGGGCCAGCCCCAGTGGAGCGCCATATACTTGTCCACCGACCAGATATCGGTCTCCCTTACTGCCTGAGAGAATTCCTTCTCCATAATTATCTCGGTGGCGTTCAGGTCCTCAATGCCTCCGATGCAGAGGATAGTGGAAACGTTAGGAGCATACTCCTTAAGTATCTTATTGAAGCGGCAGTAGAAATCCGCAACTCCCTGATAGGTGGTGCGCTTTGTAAAGGAGAACCAGTTGCCAGTGGCCTCGTGATTTATCCTCAGCAGCAGCCTGCCGAAGGGGCGCAGGTCGTTGGCGATAGCGATAAGGTGCTCATCGGAAACGTTGGGGTCGATGGTGAGGGTCAGGGTAACGTCCTGACCGTGGCGGCGAACGTCACGCATATAGCAGAAGGGTTCACCCTCGGTATTGCCGTTAAGGCCGCCCTTATAGGTGAAGTAGTCGTCATAGGGGTAGTCCCACTGAAAGGATACATTCGCGTCCTTCATAGCCTCGGATATCCTTGCAGGGAACTGCTCGTCCAGAGGATAGTAGCAGTACATCAGCGAGATGCTTCTGTGGGGTCTGCCCAGCTTGTTTAAGATATAGTCCTGATTAACATACTCGCCTCTCTCGGAGCCGTCGCCCAGGTCTACTGCGCATTTTGCCTTGCCCATATGGACGGAATAAGCCTTGTAGTCGTTCATTCAGATGCCCTCCTTATAAATTGTAGTGCTATATACAGCAGTGAAATACAAATATTATCCTGTTTATTCTATCACACTTTGGCTGTAAAGTCAAGGGAAATGTAAGGCGTATCGTCAGCCGGGGGGCCACTATTCCGCCTCGGTGACCTCTCCCGTCCAGGTGATGATGCCGCCGAACTCCCTGATGTCGGTATACCCCATAGCGGCGAGCTTAGCTGCCGCCTCCTTGCTGCGGCGTCCGCTGCGGCAGTAGACGAGGATAAGTGCATCCTTATCCGGCAGGCCGGCAGGCGGGTCGGTGGTTATCTCCTCGTTGGGTATGCATATCGCTCCGGGGATATGCCCCTGAGAAAACTCCTCCTGCGTCCTGACATCTAAGATAATGCAGGTCTCGGCCTTCATTATTTCAGAAGCCTCCTCCTGAGATATCTGAACGTAATCATAAGACTGTTCACTGACAGTCCCTGAGGAGGATATCTCCGGGGAGCTGCTGTCTGCGTTCTCTCCGCAGCCAGCGAGGCAGAGGGCAAGGACGGTAAGAATGACAAGTCGTTTCATATTATCTTCCTCATATACCAAGAGACCCGGGAGGGTTCTCCCGGGTCGGTGTGTCTGAACTTTTATGCCATTCCGGCTGTGATAATAGCCATCTTGTAGACCTCATCTGCGGTGCAGCCGCGGGAGAGGTCGTTGATGGGAGCGTTGAGTCCCTGGAGGATAGGTCCGTAGGCCTCAAAGCCGCCGAGACGCTGGGCTATCTTGTAGCCGATGTTTCCGGCCTCAATGAGGGGGAAGATGAAGGTGTTGGCCTGTCCTGCCACCTTGGAGTCGGGGCACTTGGTCTTAGCCACCTCAGCGGAAACTGCGGCGTCAAACTGGAACTCGCCGTCGATAACCAGCTCGGGGTCGATATTGCGGGCCTCAATTACAGCATCGTGTGAGAGCTGAACGGTGCCGCCCTTGCCGGAGCCGTAGGTGGAGAAGGAGAGCACTGCCACCTTGGGGTCGATGCCGAAGAAAGCGGCTGTTCTTGCGGTCTCTACTGCTACCTCTGCCAGCTGTCTTGCAGCGGAGAGCACAACGTTGCCCTCCTTGTCAACTCTGTCGGTATAGCCAAGATTGATAGCGCAGTCGCCCATAGCGATCTTCTCCTCGGCGCCGTCCTTCTCTCTGAACAGAATGAAGGAGGAGGAAACGAGGTTAGAGCCCTTCTTGGTCTTGATGATCTGGAGAGCGGGGCGAACGGTATCAGCGGTGGAGTAAGTAGCTCCGCCCAGCAGAGAGTCTGCCTTGCCGGCCTTTACCAGCATAGTGCCAAAGTAGTTGGACTTCTTAAGAGCGTTACGGCACTCCTCCTCGGTCATCTTGCCCTTGCGCAGCTCTACCATCTGAGCTACCAGAGCGTCGAACTCAGGATAGTTGAGGGGGTCGAGTATCTCGGCGCCGGTGATATCAAAGCCGCCCTTATCGGCAGCAGCCTTCACCTCGTCCACGTTGCCGCAGAGGATAACTCCCATAAGCTCCTCCTTGAGAAGTCTCTCCGCAGCGGAGAGGATACGGGGGTCGCTGCCCTCGGTGAGGACGATAGTTTTTTTGCTTGCCTTAAGGTTGGCAATGAGCTTGTCAAACATTCCCATTTTATATTACCTCCAAAAATAAAAATCTTATAAGTTGATTATAGCACATAGTTTTTTATTTTTCAAGGGGGTGTGTATATATATTTCACAACGGTTTTTAATGCTGCGCTGTACTCCGACCCCTCACTCTGTGTGCTACGGTACGGAACAACGTTCGCTGCGCTCACTGTTTCCTGTGTGATGTGAGCTGTTACTTTTCGGCGCTGCGAATTGCTGTGTTCTTGATGCTTCGGAGTGGTCGGAAAAGGTGGCACCGTTTCATTTCTTTTGCGCAGCGCCGTCTCGCGGCTGGCGCCGCGACCTGGGGCCAGCCCCGGACCCTGCAAGGGCTCTGCCCTTGACCCGCAAGCCTCCAGCGCGAGGCTTGACCGCGCGCTTTTTAATGCGCTTCGCGTTCGTTATCCCGACTGTGTGCGGGAGCTTGTGCCTCTCCCCTCTTTTTCCTTGACAAATCCTGCCCGAAAGGGTATAATAATCATATTGATGAGACAGGCGCCCGCAATCACCCGCGCCTTTTTCAAGGAGATCTGCTTTATGAAAAAACTTCTCTTCGTTTTTAATCCCCACGCTGGTAAGGGGCTTATCAAAAACGAGCTTTGCGATATCGTCGATATCTTCACCCGCGCCGGCTTCGAGGTGACGGTCTACCCCACCCAGGCTCCCCGTGACGGTATGAATAAAATAATCAACGACGGCCTCCGCTTTGATATGATAGTCGTCTCAGGCGGAGACGGCACTCTCAGCGAGGCCGTAAAGGCTATGATGAAGCTGGGTACTAAAATCCCCCTCGGATATATCCCCGCCGGCTCCACCAACGACTTTGCCGCCAGTATGGATATCCCAAAGAAGATGTCCGAGGCTGCTGAGGCTATCGTAAACGGCGTGCCCTTTGATTACGACATCGGTGAGTTCAACGGCGAATATTATGTTTACGTCGCTGCCTTCGGCGCCTTTGTGGACGTTTCCTACGAGACCTCCCAGATTGCAAAGAACCGCTTCGGACACATGGCTTACATTGCTGAGGGCATCAAGCGCCTACCTACCTACACCGGCTACAGCATGACCGTTGAGTACGACGGCGGCACTGTGGAGGGCAGCTATATTCTGGGACTTATCTCTAACTCCACCTCCATAGGCGGAATGAAACGCCTTATCGGGGACGGCGTCTGCTTTGATGATGGGCTTTTCGAGGTGACCTTGGTAAAGACCCCTCAGAACGCCATAGCCTTCCAGAGCCTACTGCGTGAGGCGGCGCTGAATAAAATGTCTGACAAAAATTTCGTCACCTTCAAGACCTCACATCTGAAAATATCCTCCATCGCGGATATTGCCTGGACGTTGGACGGCGAATCGGGCGGTATGCACAACAAGGTGGAGATAGTCAACCACAAGCAGGCGGTGAGCATCGTTATCAAGCCTGACGGCAAGACTGCCGAGCAGCAGCTCATCGGCGCTCTGGCGGACGACAAGGGCCTGAGCCTGCCCGACTTCACTGAGGAGGACGACGATGAGCCTTAAAATAAGAAAGCTGCTTATCTCCGTGGTGATAGCCTCGGCGGTGAACGCGGGGTCGGTGCTGCTGTGCGAGTACGTTTTCCACAACGTTACGGCAGAGGTCATCTCCTCTACGGTGATAGGGCTGCTGTGGGTGCTGTACGCGGTGATATTCTGCCGCAGGGAGCATGATGAAAAGCACAAGGAGAACAGCTGATGTATGTCTGTCCTATCTGCTCCGAGAAGCTGAAACTGTCCAATAAAACGTACAGATGTAGGAGCGGTCACTGCTTTGACCTGTCCCGCAAAGGCTATGTCAATCTCCTGCTGACCAAGGGCAGGAACCCTGCCAAGTCCGGGGACGATGCGGATATGGTCAGGTCACGGACGGAGTTCCTTGACAAGGACTACTACGCCCCTCTGGCGGACAGGCTGTGCCAGGTCACCGCAGAGAGAATGAAGGATATAAAGGAGCCGGTCATTATCGACTCCGGCTGCGGGGAGGGCTACTACACCACCCGCCTTGCGGGTATAGAGGGCTCCCGGGTGTACGGCATCGACATCTCCAAGCACGCAGTGGCACACTGTATGACGAGAGTGCATCTGGCGGGGATAACCAACTGCGAATTTGCGGTGGCCTCCGGCTTTCAGCTGCCCTTTCGGAAGGAGTGCGCCGATGCGGTGGTGAGCGTCTTTGCGCCGGTCTCCAATGACGAGTACGCCAGGGTGCTCAAGAACAGCGGCGTGCTGATAGTCGTGTCGCCGTCGGCAAGGCATCTCTATGAGCTGAAGGCGGCGGTCTACGACGAGCCCTACGAGAACAAGCCCAACGTTTACGGGCTGAACAAGTTTAATCTTGATGAGGAGATAACGCTGGAATACCCCGCACATATCCCCTCTCGGGAGGATATCCGCAGCCTGTTTATGATGACCCCCTATGCCTATAAGACCTCAGAGGAGGGAATGGCGCGGCTGGCGGCGCTTACTGATATTACCGTCACCTGCGGGTTTGTGATTCAGGTCTACACTAAGAAAACGTTCTGATCAATATACGAGTACAAAAAAATGTACAGAAACGAGGTTCGCTATGAACAAGGATCTTTTCTGCAAGGGCTACACCTGGGGCTTTTTCTCCGGCAGCGGAGCCTTCCAGACCGAAGCCGCCCAGCGCTCGATGGAGCGTCTTGCCTCCAACGGTCTTGACTGGATATGCATACCCGTCAACTGCTTTCAGGAGACATTCTATTCTCTAAACGTGTTCTCTCTCTTCGGCAGAACGCAGACAGATGAGGACGTGGCTTTTGCGGTGAAAAAGGCAAAGTCGCTGGGATTAAAGGTATGTCTTAAGCCTATGGTGGACTGCCTTGACCGCTCCTGGCGGGCGAGGATAGACTTCCCTCATGAGAACCCTATGTACCTTGACCGCTGGTTCGACAGCTACACCCGCTTTATGACCTACTACGCCGCAATGGCGGAGCGCCTGGGGTGCGAGATGCTTTGCACCGGCTGCGAGATGGCAGGTATGGACAAGAACTCCTCCCGCTGCTTAAAGGTCATCGAGAAGGTCAGGGAGGTATACTCTGGAATTGTTATGCACAACATCAATCATGGCGATGAGCTGAGGTTTGACTGGCTTTCGGCAGTGGATGTCATTGGCATCTCCGCCTACTACCCCGTCACCACCCCGGAGGATAACAGCCTTGAAATGATGAATAGGCGCTGGAGCGAGCAGTGGAAGCGGGTGGAGGCCTGCCACGAAAAGTACGGAAAGCCTGTGATGTTCGCGGAGATAGGTGTCAGAAACGAGCACGGCTGCACCCAGTATCCCTGGGACTTCCACAACCGTCCCGAGCAGCCGGAGGACGAGCAGGAGCAGGCGGATTTCTACGAGTCGGCAATGGCTGTGAGCTGGGACGCGGACTGGTTCTGCGGCTACTTCTGGTGGGACTGGAAGGCAAAGCTCCCGCCGGAGGAAAAAGCCCACGAAAACCGGGACTTCACTATCTATGGCAAGAAGGCGGAGCAGGTGCTTAAGAAGTGGTACACAGGCGCAGAAAAATAACAGCGTACAACGTCAATAATTAAAAACGGGTATTCTCCCTTCGCTGGGAGAATACCCGTTCTTTGTTTTGGGGTATCAGGTGGTGACTGCAGCAGCGGCTGCCTCTGCGGGGGCCTCGTCTGCGTTTGTGTCCTCATCTGCCGGACGGAGGCCGATGAGCCTTTCCATCTCGGCGGTGTCGATGCGGGACTTCTCCAGCAATGCGTTGGCGATGGCCTCTACCTTATCCTTGTTTTGCTTGATGATGTCAATGGTATTATTCAGCTCGCGCTCGATTATCTCCTCCGCCTTGTCGAAGTACTTGGCGGGGAGCTTTTCGGTTATGGGGCGGGACACCAGGAAGCCCGGCTCCATGCCAAAGCGGCAGAGTATCAGCAGAGCGCTGTAGGTGGCCTGCTCAAGGTCGTTGGAGGCTCCGGCAGTGTTGCCACTCTCACCGGTAAACACCAGCTCTGCGGCGCGGCCTGCCAGACTTATTCTGATATCCGAGAGCACATCGGCAAGGCTCCTATCGCGAGCGGTATCGTCGGAGCGCTGCATTACCAATCCTAAGAAGTTTGCCCGGGCGACTATGGTAGCGTATTCGGGATAGAACCGCTCGCCCTCGTGGAAACCCATAAATGCGTGGCCGGCCTCGTGTATGGCGGTGGAGCGCAGGTAATCCTCGTCAACGATGAGTTTCTCACCGTAGTGCAGGTCCTCAAAGCTGTTTATCAGCATTTTCAGAGTGACTTCGGTGTCCTCCTCAGCGGCGCGGCTGCGGGCAAGCTCCAGAGAGTTCTCGATGTTGGCAAGGGAGCGTCCAGTGGTAAGCCTTGCGAATTCGTTTATATCCTCCTCAGAGAGAGAATTCAGAGAATACGGAAGCTCACCTAACTTTTCCTGCCACAGCTTGACATAGCGGGCGCGCTCCTCCTGAGTGGGCAGATCGACATAGACCTGTTTGGCGAACCTGCGCAGCAGCGCGGGGTCCAGCCGGACGTTCTGACCGTTCAGCGAGGGGGCCGAGGCGGCATTGGTGGCGGCGATAACGAACACCGGCTTTTGGCTGCCGGAGGAGAAGCCGTCCATAGCGGTGAGCAGCTCGTTGGTGAGCAGAGCCCGGTTAGAGCCGGGAGCAAGATCGTCGCGGTTAAGGGCAAAGGCATCTATCTCGTCGATGAATACCACCGAAGGGGAGTATCTCCTAGCCTTGGAGAAGATGTCCTTTATGCTCTTGGTGCCGTTGACGAAATCGGCGCCGGTGGTGGAGATGAAGGGGCAGTCGGCCTCTCCTGCCAGAGCCTTCGCCAGCATGGTCTTTCCGGTGCCCGGAGGGCCGTAAAGGAGTATGCCCTTTGAGGCGCCCATACCTGTCTTTTTGAAGGAGTCGGGGTCCTTGATGAAGCTGACGAAGCGCTTAAGCTCCTCCTTGGCGTCCTCAGCTCCAATGACGTCGTCGAACTTCACCAGAGGCTTGTCTGCATCGCTGACCACTACATCCTGCTGGTCGGCAGGCATATTGTTTATGCTCCTGAAATTATAGAGGGTAACATTGATGCTGTCCTCATCCGCCTTGATGCCTGTGTCGAAGCCCAGAGCTCTGCCCTTGGACATCATCTCGTCCAGACGCTTTGAGAGGAAGATGTCGTAGAGTAGATCCTCCACCTTTGTTCGGGTCTCAAGCTTGCGGCGGTCATAATATTCCTCAATAGGCTCTCCCTCCCGGCGGGTGCATATGAAGTCGATAACGTCGGTAACGCCCAGAGCCAGCAGATCCTTTCTATCGGTGAGGTGTATGCGTCCCTTAAGCTCAACGGCATATACCGGGGGGATATCCCCCTGCTGCATAAGCCATTTCAGGGCGCGGTTGCCGTGGGTGTTCATATGAACTACTCCGTCAAGAATCTCGGACTCCTCGTCCTCGCCCTCTATGCTGCCCATATACGGGTCTACGAAAATCGCGTCGATATCATTGTCCGCAAGCTTTTGCTTGATATCGGTCTGCTCCTCGGTGGACCAGGCGTAGATGATATTGTAGCTGCTGTCAGGAGCAGGGTCAAAGAACTCCCTGTGCCTTTTGTAGGAGATGAGCATTATTGTCTTGACGGAGGTGTCAACGATCAACCTGTTGGTTAGTTCGTTGTTCACAACATCAAAGTTTATTTTTGTGATCCTGTCCGGGTCGGTATCCAGGCTGCCGTCACCGATGCGCTCCAGAATGTCAAACACGCAGTCGTTCATGAACTTGCTGCTGCGGGAGGATGCCACTCTGGCATCGAGAGATGTTCCGAACTGGAATAGGAAGATATACGGCAGGGACAGGCTGTCGTAGCTGCACTCTATGCCGTATCTCCGGCTGACGTCCTCGGCGCCCTTTTTGAAACCGTTTCTTATCAGCTTGATGAGGGTGCCCGGCTGCATATGATTAAAGCCGATGATGCAGCCCGATTCCAGACGGGAAAGTATCTCGGGAGGTATCTGGGTGCCGCTCTTGTCGTCCTTGAGAGCGCTCACCAATGTTGCCTCCGGGATATCGGAGATGAGCATATCACGGTTTTCCTCGTAAAAGCTCCTGCCAGCATTGGTGGTAAAGATAGCGATGACGTTGCGGCAGTCGATGTCCTTGGCAAAGAACTGATCCTCGATAAATCCGTCATTGAGCAGGGAAAGGAAGATCTGTATGGTTCTCTTGTCAGCCTTCTCAATCTCGTCAAAAATGATGACTGCATTGGGATTTTCCTTGATGAATTCGGTGAGCTTTCCGGGGGCAGCGTCCTTGAAGGTGCTGGCAAAGCCCACAAGGCTCTCAAAGGATTGAGGCCCCGCATAGAGACTCATAGAGAAGCATTTATAGGGACGTCCCAACAGATTGGCGGCAGTATTGGCCATCAACGTCTTTCCGACGCCGGGAGGTCCCACGAACAGGAAGGTTGCGCGGGGCCCCTTACTGTTTTTTTCCTTAAGCTCGGAGGAATATATCTCCTGAATGAATTTTCTCACAGCGGAGTCCTGCCCCAGAACCTTTTCGGAAATCTCCTTCCGCAGCCCGGAGACCGTTATAGCCTGAGCCTTCATACTGATATTTTCGGGCTGCTCATACTCATCCTCATACTCGTCATCGTCTTCGTCTAAAAGCTCCTCGTCCGGGATATCGCCTGCTTCAAACTGTGGGTCATCCGGCAGAAGCACCGGCTTGAACTGCGAGGCATCAAAGGCTGCCCAGCAGAACCTGAAAAAGCCCTTGTACTGCAGAACGCCGCCCTCTGAAAAGCAGGTTGCCAGCATATTGCTGAGATCTCCCGCCGGGGAGAAGGCTCCGCCCTTGTATCTTTCCGAATACAAACGGATAAGGTGTACGAAGCAATTCTTGAGGGTCTCCATCTGCTCATCGGTCAGGGCCGCGGGGTCAAAGGGTGTATCCGGCTGCTCGTCAAAAATGAAGCCCTCGGAGGCATTTGCATCGAAGGGAACATCGCCCTTGAACAGCTTGTCAAAGGTATCAATGATAAAGGGGATATTGGCATCCCGGTTCAGATAGCCCAGAGAGTTGTCCTCTATAAAGCAGGTCTGGAGCAGACCGATAAAGGGCAGTTCGGGGTAAAAGAAGTTGTCCATATTGTCCAGCTCATTTTTTGATAACCCGAACTTAAGGGTGGGGGTATGTCTACCGAAGATAGAGGACAGGCCTATGTCGATGATATCCCATATCCGCTCATCGACTATCATAGAATATTCCCTTATCCAATCGTTCAGGCTGTTGTATTCATTCATCGGTATCGTTCCTTTCTGCTGTTTTGTACCAGACTGCGATCTGCTTGTCGTACCATTCGGTGGAGGCAAAGGACACGAATTTTACTTTAGGCAGGTCTCCGCCATAGACCTTGCGCATTATCTCCAGAGCCTGCTCGTCTCCTCCGAACGGAGAGCTCCGTGAAAGCCCGGGTGAGGAGATGAAGTATTTGGTGCCAAGAGCTCCCGCCAGCTCTGCGAGCCAAAGGCCGTCGGTGTCCTGACTGCCTCCGAAGCCGCCGCCGTAGCGTATCTTAACGATCCAGTCTATCCTGACCTTATTTTTGATAAGGAAATCTGAGGCGAAGGAGGTGTTCTCGGCAAAAAGGTAGACTGTGTCGCACTGGTATCTGACACGCTCGCCGTCCATATTGCAGTTGACCTCTACCCGCATAAGGAAGCCTTGGCCGTACAGCTCTGACGTCTGACGGTTGATAAGCTTCTCTGTGCAGCCTATCCCAAGGGGCTTTATTGCCTTCACCGACTTGACCCTCAGCAGGGTCCTGTACTGCTCAAAGAGCACATCTCCGGGACGTATAGTTCCTTTGGCGAGCTTGTCGAAATCGCTTCGCCGCGGGCAGAGAAGCTGGTCGGCGTAGTTGACATACTTTTCCGCGCTGTAATCGGTGAGAATGAACAGGTCAGGCAGCGGCGAGGGACGTTTATCCTCATCGAAGCCCTCAAGGTTATATTTTGTAAGATATCCCAGCAGGCGGAAGTCACTTCCCGCTGAGGGGTACCAGCACACTGAGCGGTGTGCGGCTATCACGTCCAGCAAATACACCTGCTCCAAAGGCTCAGCCGGCTGACCACTCCAACGGGAAAAGAGGGAGGGATCCTGCTCATCGGTGTAGTACCATTTCTTTGCCTCCTTATCCCAGCGGGCGCCGAGGGTCTTGGCATCCTCCTTCTCGCTGTAGGGACATTCTATATAGTGCTTCAAGAGATCATCTCCTTAACTTCAAAAAACATAAGAAAATTATATCATATTTCAGTGCAAAAAGCAATACCCTGTCATGCCGGAAGATGCCGGAGATTTGTTGACATCGTCGGGCTGATGTGATATCATTAAAGGGTAAGCGTACAGTCGGACACACCGGAGGATAATATGATCTATGAGCTTAAATATTCCGGCACAAATACATATCTGATAGAGGGTAGCGGCGGCTCGCTGCTGTTTGATACCGGCTGGGCGGGCACCTTCCCGATGCTTTGTCGTACGCTGGGAGAAAAGGGCTTAAGGCTCCAGGACGTAAGCCATATCATAATTTCCCACTTTCACCCCGACCATATGGGCATAGCCCAGGATATAGCCGATGCCGGGGCGGTCATCGTCGCGGCAGATGTGCAGACGGGATACCTCCACGCTGCCGACGGCGTTTTCATCAAGGAAAAGCGCACCGACTTCAAGCCTATAGATGACAACAGGGTGAGGACAGTGCCCATATCGGAGAGCAGGACCTTCCTTAAGGAGCTGGGCTTTGAGGGCGAGCTTATCCACACCCCCGGCCACAGCGACGACAGCATTTCCCTCTGGCTGGATAAGGAGCGTGCGCTTTTCGTGGGAGACTTAAATCCCCTCTACGAGCTGGAAATGCACAAGGGCACACAGATATATGAAAGCTGGCAGCGGCTGCTCTCACTAAAGCCGCGGCAGGTGTATTATGGTCACGCCCGACCCGCTAGGCTGGGCGGCGGGCTCTTCAGCAGACCGGAGCCGCAGAGCGACATATATGCTTTGGTAAAACAGATAATGAAGCTCATTGACCGGGGCAGGACTGCGGAGGAAATTCAGCAGAAGACAGGCGCTGAGGCAGAGTTCATCACTGATGTTGCGAGAATGTACCTGACCCACCCGGGGGTCAGCGTGCAGGGCATACTGGACCGCATCGAGATAAAGGGAAAATAAACACAGCGGGAGGAAAAGCAATGTTTGGTATTTTCGCAAAACGGTATAGGATAAACTACGACAGCTGCGAGGGCTTTTCCAAAAAGGCAAGAAAGAGTGCCCGTGCGGGCGAGAGGGTGACGCTTTACTACGATGTCATCGCCACCGACACCGACTACAGTTTCTTCCTTGACGGAGCCGAGCTCAATGTGGACTGGGCGGAGGACAAGGGCTATATTCTGAGCTTCACCATGCCCGCTAGCGATGTCACTCTTAAGGTAACCAGCAGAAATACAATGTGCATAAGTGAATAGAAAAGGACGGTCGGATATGAAGGAAGTTATATTGCTGGCTCCCTCCGTAACGGAGGTGGAGCTGCTGCGGACTATGGCAAGGTACGATCAGGGAACGCTGTGTCTGCGGATAGTAGGAGAATCAGGGCTGGCAGAAAGAGCTCTGATGAAAAGCGGCATTATCCCTAAGGAGGACGCTCTATCCTCAGATGAGGCCGCAGGCATAATGCTTGAAATAATGAAGGAGATACCCTACTACAGTCAGCAGACTGCGGAGGGAACTTCTCTCCCCCGCACCGTAGTGTTTGAGGACGCAGCCGCCCTCTGCCGTACTCTGGGCGACCTGCGCCGGCAGATAACCGACGATGAGGCGGAATCTATGCGCTCGCTGCTCACAGGCGAGGGGCTGGAATTCCCCGAGGCGGATGCTGCCCTGCTAGAGGCCTATGAGAAGTATACGGCAAGACTTGCAGAACTGGGCAAAGCTGACGATGTGGGATTTCTGCGGCTTGCTGTGGATAGCTGCTCCCCCGTTACGGCTGATATACTCACCCTGAAGGAATACCCCGCCTCGCCGCTGGCGCTGGAGCTTTGCAAAAGGCTCTCGGAGGGCAGGTGCCGGGAGACGACTATGCGGGAGCTCTTTGGCCTGACAGAAAAGCCCCTCTCCTTTACTGCACTGACCCGCTCCTACGGCAGCCTCAACGAGGCAAGAGATGTGCTTGACCGCATCGTTAAGGGCGGGTATAAGTATGACTCCTGCCTTGTGGCCTGTGCAGACACTGCCGATACTCCCCTTAAGTTTATGGAGCTCTCTCAGGAGTACGGCATACCTATGACCTTCGGCTGCGGTATGCCCTTTGGCTGCACCACCTCCGGCGGACTTCTGAAAGCCTTTGAGGAATGGTGCACCTCCGGTCATTACGGCATCGATGCGCTGAGCGGGCTCATCTTCTCCGACTGCTTTGACACTGCCCGGCTGAAAAAGGCTCTGGGCTGCAGCGGGAGCGTGCTTTACGAAGCGGTAAAGACTGCGGGCAATCTTAAGCTCTCCCTTGATTCGCAGGAGAACGCCCGCAGGATAGGCGCCTACCGCGCAGCACTTGACCCCTCGGGAACAAAAAAGCTACCCTTTGACCCTAAGGACGAGGACTGGAAGGAGCTCGGAAGGAACGACAGAGCCATCACCGCCCTCGACCTTGCCGCTGCTCTTTTCAAGGAGTTTGATAAGGGTATGGGGCATATCGTTTCGGCTTATGCCTACAAAAGACCGGGCTGTGCAGAGCTGGACGCTGCGGGTGCCTCTGCGGCGTCGGAGGCGCTTGCCCTCTGCGATACGGCAGATAAGTGCCTTGAGCTGATGCCCTATATTTTCGGCAAGGCTGTCTACGCTCAATGCAGCAGCGGCGGAGCGCTGCATATCACAACAATAGACAAGGCGGCTGTGAGCCTGCGAGAGCAGCTGTTCATCACCGGGCTCACCTCCGACTATCCCTCCCGGACAAAGGAAAATTACCTTCTCTGTGACGAGGATATGCGTTTGTTCGGCGAGCAGGCGCCGGTGTCCTCAATGAAGGCTGAAAGGCAGAGGGAAAGCTTTGAGGCGCTGATACAGCTAGCCTCCGATGCTGGCTGCTGCATTTTTCTCTCCTTTAACGGCTACGACACCGCTAACCTCACCGAATGTAATGCCTCTGCGCTGATGTTCGACGCCTTCCGCCGCAGCAAGGGCGGAAGCGCCTCGGCTGAGGATTTTGAGAAGAGCCTTGAAAAGGGCGGCTATTTCACCTCCGGGTACTCAGCTCTGGACGCTCTGGGCAAGATAAGCTCTGAGGGAGCACAGCTCTCCCTCGAGATGCCCCGTATTCCTCCTAAAGCCGGAACGATAACGGTTGAGGGGCGCAAATTCAGCCCGACTGGCATAGAGAAATATCTCACCTGCCCGAGGAGGTTCTATCTGATGTCGGTGCTGGGGCTTTACAAAAAGGAAAAAAACGACCCGCTCAAGGTGGTAAAGCCCAACGAGCTGGGAACCGTTTTCCACGACGATGTAATGGAGGAGCATCACCCGGCCGACTATGACATCAAGGATGATTTCGTCGCTGATGCCGAAAAGGTCTGGGACCGTTTCCTTCTGAGCAGACCTCCCCTGGATAAGAATGAAGCGGATAAGTTCAGAGAGCAGTTTTTGGAAATGGCAGGGAATGTTTATGAGCTGAGCAGAAACTATGAGGTAATCGCTGCGGAGGAGAATCTTAAGATAAAGCTCCCCTCCGGCATCGTCTTAAGGGGAAGATACGACAGCCTTGAAAAGCACAAGCCTGACGGAACAGACACGATGAAAAATCAGCCTTCCGTACTAGTCGATTTCAAGACCGGAAGGAACATCTTTGATGGGACCTTTGAGGGCAGCCTGCAAATAATGCTCTATGCCTATATGCTCCAGCACAGGAAAGAGCTTTCCGTTGAAGAGAAGGACAGGGAGAAAGAAAACATCACTGTCGGGATGGGAGAGTACAGGCTGGTAAAGACCAAGGAAACTGTCAGGTCGGTATATAACAGCGACAGGGAAAAGGAAGTTGAGCTGCTGCTTGAAAATATAGCAAGCGCCATTGTGAACAACGTTTTCGATATGACAAAGCATAAGAGCACCTGCAAGCAGACCTACTGCGAATACAGAAGTCTCTGCGGAAGGGAGGATTGAGGGAAATGAGCATAAAGACTATAACAGATGACAGCGCTGCCCGCGAGAGGATAAAGAACGATACCCTCACAAACCTATTCGTTGAGGCGGGAGCCGGCTCCGGCAAGACCACCCAGCTTGTGGAAAGGCTGGTATCGCTGGTAAAGGACAAGGATGTCGATATCAGCAGGATATGTGCCCTCACCTTCACAAAGGCCGCCGCAGGGGAATTCTACGGAAGATTTCAGGCAAGGCTGGCGGAGTGCGCGCTGACCGACCCTGACAGGGAGACCCGCGCCCGCTGTGCTGATGCTCTCGCCAACATCGACAGCTGCTTTATGGGCACGCTGGACTCATTCTCCGAGCTGGTGCTTCGCGAGAACCCCATCGCTGCGGGGATACCCTCCGATTTCACCGTCTGCGCAGAGGAAGAGCTGGATAGCTTCTACCAAAGCGCCGCAGCAGATATAGTCAAGGGAGAATACGGAGCCGATGTCAGAGAGAAATATGAAAGGCTCAGGGTCAAAGAGAGAAACCCCGGGTATTTCTTTGTTCAAGCCGCAGCTGCTCTGGAAAAATTCCGGGACACTGAGATACAGATACCCTCAGGCTACGAGCCGGACCAGGATATTTTCTTTGCCGAAGAGAAGAAGACCCTTATTAACCTTCTCTGCGTGCTTGCCAGCCACCCGGAGATCGTTCACCCCGACAAGAAGGGCGAAAACGAGAAAAAGCTGCTGGCGCTCCAAAAGGCTCTGCCCGACCTGATAGGCAAGCCCTGGCATGGCAGGTTTGATGAGATAGACGGACTGCTAAAGCTTATGGAGGGATACACCTTCATTTACAAGGGAGAGCCGGGAGATCTGGACATCTCCGCCTTGAAATATGTCCCGAAGGACTTTGCTCCGGAGCCGATTGGCTATGCTCTTGTGAGCAGCGGCAAGGAGCTGGAGGACGCGGGGCAGATCATCAGTAGGATGGATAGTCCCAAGAACGGCTTTAAGCTCTCATTTGAGAAATTCCTCAAAAAGAGAAAGGAAGAATACATCTGCGGCGCGGCGCTTGACCTGGTGGTGCCTATGCTGGGAATTATGGCAGAAAGAAGAGCTGCGCAGGGCAATTTGAGCTTTTCCGATGCCAAGCTATGCCTGCGGGATATGCTCAGGAGAGACGCCGAGACCGGCGGAAGGCTCATCAGGCATATCAGAAAGCACCACGGCATCTTTCTGGCAGACGAATTCCAGGATACCGCCCCCATACAGACGGAGATACTTCTCTATCTCTCCACCGACACCCCCGACCCCGACCCGATGAAGTGCGTCCCGGAGGCACGCTCGCTGTTTATTGTGGGCGACCCCAAGCAGTCGATATACCGCTTCCTGCGGGCGGATATCAGCACCTTTATGTCTGTGCGGGAGCTATTTGCCCACACCCCCGGCTGCGATGTGCTGGAGCTGACTGAGAACCACCGCTCCACCTCCCTGCTCAAGGAGCGCTTCAACAGCATTTTCACAGAGCTGCTTCCCAAGGACACAAAATATCAGAGCGCCTTCAGCGAGATACCGCTTACCCCCAATGCTGCCGACAGCGGCTATACGGGTGCTTTCAGGTACAAGACCGATAAGGACATCGACCCCGAGGCTGTGGCGGAGATCATCTTAAACCTTGTGAACGACCCCGCAAAGAAGGTTTATCACCGCGACCCGGAGACCGGGGAGATGACGCCCGGCAGGATAGAATACAAGGATATAATGATAATAACCCCGAAGAAGTCCGGCATAGAAAAATATGCCGCCTCCCTTGCAAAGAGAGGCATCCCCTATGTTTCGGAGGGCGAAACGCTTATGAGCCAATGCCCCTCTCTGAAAATGCTGGGAACGGTGCTGTCAGCACTGGCCTACCCTGACGAGGGGATAAGGCTTTACAAGGTTCTGACAAGCAGCCTCTTTGAGCTGACCGATGCCGAATTTTTGGAGCAGAGGCCTCTCTTCTCCCTTGATCAGGAGCTGTTCCCCGAGAAGGGACTGACCGATCTGGGCAGGGCCTTTAACAAGCTGATAGAGCTGCGCAAGGCATCAACGAAGATATTGCCCTCTGCGCTGTGCGATAAGATCATCGCCGAACTGGAGCTGCTCTCTCACGTTCAGGCTAAGGAGCTGGAATACCTTTTCTTTGCACTGGATATTCTCCGTCAGGCAGAGGCCGAGGGCAAGGTGTCCTCCGTTCAGGAGGCAGAAAAGCTGATAAGCGATATGCTGGGCAACAAGGTGAAAAAGGAAAGGTCTCTGCGCTTTACGCCCGATGAGAACTGCGTAAAGATAGCCAACCTCCACAAGGTCAAGGGACTGGAAAAGAACGTAGTTATCCTTGCGGCTCCCGATAAGGGCGCCTTCCCTGCGTCTGACGCATTTGTAAACGACGCAGCCGGGAAAAGGAGCTATATTTTCAGCTGCTCATATACCATTCCCACAGAGAAAGGGGATATCTACGTCACGCTGTTTTCTGCCGATCAATTCGAGACAGAGCGTGAGGAGGAAAACAAAGCTCTGGATGCAGAAAGGCTAAGGCTTTTGTACGTTGCCGCTACCAGAGCCCGGAGCGTGCTGCTCACAGCAGAGGCTCCCGACGGCGCACGCAATTACTGGAAGGACATCACCGACAGAATAGAGGATGAGTATACCTTCGCTGACCTGCCTATACCCGCTCCGGCACCGGCGCCGGATACTATTGATGCTGCCAGCGTATACAGGGCGACGGTCTCCCCCTTCGGAGACAGCCTTAAGGAGAACGGCTATACTGTCGTGCTTCCCAGCGCGCTGGAGCTCAACAAGACAGAGACCAAGAGCAAAAAGAACGAGGGCTCAGCCTTTGACCCTGCCGCTACGGAGCCTGCTCCCTCCCCCTCCGGCCGGAAGAGAGACCCTCAGCTTCTGGGTACTCTCGTTCACAGGCTGATGGAAAGGCTCGTCACATCTCCCGCCTTCAGGGACAGGGAGGAGCTGGTGTCTCTGGTGCTTCGTGAGCATGGAGCGGAAGAGTATTACCGCTCGCTGCTAGAGGGAGTGTTTGACAGGATAACCTCCGGCGGCTACGAGCAGGAAAACGGTATGTGCAGGGATATCCTAGCCGAGCTGGCTGCGGCAGAGGAGATAAGCTGCGAAACGCCCTTCTGCTATAAGAGCATAGGTCCCGACGGCAGCGTTGTCATCAACAACGGCGTCATCGACCTTATCTACCGCAAGGACGGCAGGCTCTTCATCATAGACTACAAGACCAACTACGAAAAGCAGGGGCTGGACTTCCATTACGCCAATCAGCTGGCGGCCTACCGCGCAGCCATAAAGGAGCTCACCGGTGAGGACGCTCAAACCTACATCTATCACATCGACGTCTGACGACAGAAAGCGGAGGCAGCTATTGAGCACACTTACACTTTACCACACCGGCTTTGAGGAGATACGTCTGCCGGACGTTCACTACGGCAGAAAGAACGCCGACTTCGGACAGGGCTTCTACCTCTCGGACGACGAGGCCTTCTCCCGCCGCTGGGCAAGGACCCGCAAGGGTATGGACACCTACCTGAACATCTATGAGCTGGACTTAGGCGGGCTAAATGTCAAGCGCTTTGAGCGTGGGGAGGAATGGTTCGATTACATCTCCCGCAACCGCTTGGGTGCTGCTGACAGCCTGCCAGAGTATGACGTCATCATCGGCCCCATAGCCAACGACACCATCTATGACACCTTTGGCCTGATGACCTCTGGGCTGATACCGAAGGAGCTGGCGCTCAAACTGCTGCTCATCGGCCCCTGCTATGTGCAGACAGCCCTTAAAACTCCAAAGGCGGCGGAGGCTCTGAGATTTATATCCTCCCACACTATCCCTCAGGAAGATGTGGAAAGCTTCCGGGAGGTCGTCCGCGCCGAGGAGAAGGAATATCAGGAGCAGTTCTTTGATGTTTTCAACAGCGAGGAGCCCGCAGGCTGATATTATCTGACACACAAAAAGCGCAGACCAAAAAGGTCTGCGCTTTATTTTTAGTTCAAGTAAAGCTTTATGCAGGATCGTTCTGCCTGCTCTCGGTGTTGACATTTTCCGAGGCCATATTGCAGCCGTCGCCCAGCTTGGCATCAAAAAGCCTGAACACCCTTGAGGGTATCGTGATGCTGTCAAGGGCGATGTTCATTCCGAAGGCTGCCCCGCCGATATCTATCAGGTCGTCAATGCCTTCTTCTGTAACGGTGATGTTCTCCATTCCCACATTGCAGCCGTCGCCCAGCTTGGCTATTATCATCGACATTGCGCGGCTGGTGAGGGTGCAGTTCTCGAAAGCGAAATTGCTTCCGTCAACGCTGCTGCCCACAGAGAAGTCGCCCTCTGCCCCGCTGAAGCGGACAGTCACATTCTCGAAGGCCACGCTGCAATTGTCTCCAACCTTTTTGAGCCTTGCGGCAAGCTCTGCCTCATCAAACTCCTGAGACTCATAGGCTATGTTAATGCCGTCAACGGAGTTGAAGCCGCTCTGTGTCTGACGCTTCTTCTCCCTGCCCTCGTTCCACCAGTCGTAATAGGTGGTGTCCGGCAGGCTGTCGGTTATCTCTGCGCTGACCGGTGCAAAATATCTTGCTACCGCATGCTGAGCCACAAGAAGAATTACCCATTCCTCATCGTCTCCCGTATTGAACGGCAGCTCGAAGATTCTAAGCAATCCGTCGCCGTCCTTCTTGCAGATAACGGGCATAAATTTGTTGTGGTCAAGAAGATAGCTGTAGCGCTGCTCCCAGTTACTCTTCGGAGCGATGTGCGCTAGGGTAACAGCGTCGTCTGTGTCGCACACGCCGCCCTCCATAGCGAAGCGGAAAACGTAGTCGGTGTTCTTCTCAAGCTTTAAGTCGCGTCTTATCTGCGACCAGGTCCAGCACCAGTCGCCTATCTCCCAGACCTCGGTATTGCCGAAGCTCATGGTCACAAAGGCTCTCATACCTGCATTGACCTCGTCACCGTCACAGGATACACAGGTCTCGTCAAAGCGGAACTCTCTTGCATTGAAATCAATTACTTTACTCATTTCAAATTCCTCCGTAATTTTATTTACGGTCGGAGCGTGAGTAAATTTCAGACGAATGGTATGGTCGTCGGCATACTCTGCCCGACCGTTCTTAACAAGCCCCCTGGCCCTTTTAGGGTAGGTGCTTCCGATAATTTTCCCATTCACATCTGTTACAATAAAGTTTTTTTCTATGGGTGTCAGCCCCCTTGCAACAAAGTAAATATTTGATTTTCGTGACCTCCGTTTTATTCTATGGGTGCCGTCCCCGCGTCACAGTGATATGATAACATATTTTCCCTTTACTGTCAACAGACCCGGGCAGGAAAATTTTCAAAATGAAAAAATAATGATTGAATATTTTGCAGCCTTATGTTATAATATTAAAAATCCCCGAGGCAGGGAGCCGAGGACAAGCCGCAAGTCATTTTTCAACGGAGGTTTACCTATGTTCGGAAAACACTTTGTGCTCAACGAGCAGACAATACATATCATACGGGAGCTGGGGGCGCATATGCCCGGCGGCTTCTTTATCTACAAGGCAGACAGCAGCGAGGAGATACTCTATGCCAATCAGTCAGTTATCGACATATTCGGCTGCGAAAGCTATGAGGAGCTCAAGGCTCTCACCGGCAACTCCTTCAGAGGTATGCTCCACCCCGACGACCTTGATGCTGTGGAGGAGGCTGTCATCGAGCAGGTCAGGAAGAGCGAACGCAACAACGACCACGTTGAGTACCGCATTGTCCGGCTGGACGGAGAGGTGCGCTGGGTGGACGATTATGGTCACTACACCGACACCGATGCCTACGGCGGGATATACTACGTTTTCATCAGCGACATCACCGAGCAACACGAGCATCTTGCCGAGAGGGTGGAGACCGCCGCCAGCCTTGCCAGACAGCAGGAATTAGAGAGCCGCCTCGCTTTGCAGGACAAGCTCATCGCCGAGCAGGCTCAGCGGGAGCAGCAGGATAAGATGATAACCGCGCTCGCCTCGGATTACAGGAGCGTCTACCACGTTGACCTTGACAGGGACGACGCCGTCTGCTACCGCGCTGACCCCGATGACAGCGAGCAGACCGGCGAGGGGGTACACTTCCCGTTCCTAGAGCGTTTCAGCTGGTACGCCGGGCACTCGGTTGATGAGAGCTACCGTCAGGGCTTTCTGAATTTCATACAACCGGACAATATCCGCAAAGCACTTTCGGAAAATTTGCTGATAGCCTACCGCTACCTTGTCCACAGGGAGGGCAGGGATTACTATGAGATGATACGTATGGCGGGCGTGCGCCACGCCGCCGACCGGGACGACCACATCGTTCACGCGGTGGGGCTGGGGCTTACCAACATCGACGAGGAAATGCGGGAGACTATGTCCCGCAATCAGGCTCTGAGCGAGGCGCTCGAGGCCGCCGAGGAGGCCAACAAGGCCAAAACCGCCTTCCTCTCCAATATGAGCCACGAGATACGCACCCCTATGAACGCCATCATAGGGCTTGACAGCCTTGCCCTCAAAAACGACAGCCTTGACATTGAAACAAGGGGCTACCTAGAGAAGATAGGCGCCAGCGCCAGACATCTGCTGGGGCTGATAAACGATATCCTCGATATGAGCCGCATCGAGTCCGGCAGAATGGTTCTGAGGAAGGAGGAATTCTCCTTCCGCGCAATGCTGGAGCAGATAAACGTTATGGTTATGACCCAGTGCAGCGACAAGGGGCTCAAATACGAGTGCAGGCTCATAGGCGGCCTTGCCGACCACTACATCGGCGACGATATGAAGCTCAAGCAGGTGCTTATCAATATCCTCTCCAACGCCATAAAGTTCACCGATGCCCCCGGCTCGGTAACGCTGACAGTGGAGCGCACCGCCGTATTTGAGGACCAGTCCACCATAAGGTTTAGCATCAAGGACACCGGCATAGGAATGGAGAGGTCCTTCCTGCCGAAGGTGTTTGACACCTTCACCCAGGAGGATTCCAGCCGCAACAACAAGTACGGCAGCACAGGGTTGGGAATGGCTATCACCAAAAACATAGTGGAGCTGATGAACGGCACAGTTTCCGTCGAATCGGAAAAGGGAGAGGGCACCGAGTTCACTGTTGTTGTTACTCTGAAAAACTGTGACCGCAGCGATTTTCAGGATGTGGTCATCGACCCGAAGGATATGCGGGTGCTGGTGGTAGATGACGAGGAGATAGCCGCCGAGCACGCAAGGATAGTCCTTGACGAGGCGGGCATTATGGCTGACACCTGCTTAAACGGCAGAGACGCTCTGCATATGCTGGAGGTGCAGCACACCAAGCAGCAGCCCTACAATCTGGTGCTCCTTGACTGGAAGATGCCGGATATGGACGGCATCGAGGTGGCCAGAGAGATAAGAAAGCTCTACAGCAGCGAGACCACCATAATAATCCTCACCTCCTTCAACTGGGACGAGATAATCGACGAGGCACTGCACATCGGCGTTGACAGCTTTCTTGCAAAGCCGCTGTTCGCTTCAAATGTCATCTCGGAGTTTGAGCGCATCGCAAGGAAGAACAATATGAACCTCTTCAAGGAGAAGAAGCGTGCAGAGCTTTCCGGCAGGCATATCCTGCTGGCGGAGGACGTATTCATAAACGCGGAGATAATGAAAAAGCTCCTAGAGCTCAGGGGATCCTCCATAGACCACGCGGAGAACGGCAGAATAGCTGTTGAGATGTTCTCCCGCAGCGAGCCGGGCTTTTACGATGCTGTGCTTATGGACGTTCGTATGCCGGAGATGGACGGACTCGAGGCAACACAGGCTATCCGCGCTCTTGCCCGTCCCGACGCCGCGGTGATACCCATAATCGCTATGACCGCCAACGCCTTTGACGAGGACGTACAGCGCTCGCTTCAGGCAGGAATGAATGCACACCTTTCCAAGCCCGTTGAGCCGGAGCGCCTCTATCAAACACTGGAGGAGCTTATTGCGGAGGCGGGAGAGAGCAGGTAATCGCAAGCCGGAAATACGGCTCAATATCAGCACACAAAAAAGCGCCCCCAAGGGGGCGCTTAAATTTTATCGGCGCAAGCCGATTCCTTAATTATTTGTTATTCAATATAATTCTCCCTTTTTACAAAAGTGTTCCTTAGATAAATCAGAATTTGTGCGGGTGCCCAATGAATAACGCCCATTTTCTCATTTCTCTGCACTGGTCTGTAATGTGACCATTGCGCTCCGATGCGAGGGGGAAACCAAAAGAGAGGGGAACGCCAGAAAACTACGTAAAATGAGGGCAATGTCTCGCTGGCGCGAGACATAGGTATTCCCCCTCTTAAGGTTCACCCCCTCGCGC
>JAFUTK010000064.1 GCA_017471405.1 Ruminococcus sp. | reverse complement strand
GCTGGTCGGAGTGACGGGACTTGAACCCACGGCCTCTACCACCCCAAGGTAGCGCGCTACCAATCTGCGCCACACCCCGATTGCTATAATATTATACTACAAGTCAGGGGAAAAGTCAAGCTTTTTTTGCGCGCAAATGTGACAAAAATATGGGGTGGGTTTTTGGGAGGGTTGTGTAATTGTATAAAATATTATGTGCATTTCGCCAAAATCTGCCGGTTTTGTTGACTTTGTTGCTCTAGCTCGGGTATAATTAGCTCATACCGTATCCGAAAAGAGCGTAAGGCTATGGCAAGGCAGGACGGGCTGCAGCCGTCTGAGCCTGAAGGTCACGCTTTTTCGGGCTAAACACTGTCGGGGAGGAGGCATTTCTCGACAAGCTTAGGAGGGTCATCGGGCAGCTGGAAGCAGCCGAACGGTGATGTTCCTTTATTATAAGGAGGGCGATAGGGTGAGCAGAGAAAAACAGAATAGTGAAGCCGAAAGGCCGAAGCTTAAGCCTGTGTACGCTTTCGCGGCAGCGGGGATACTGCTGGCGGCGGGAGTTATCGGGGCGGCGCTGATGGCAGAGCATATGTCCTCCCGGAAGGAAGAGGGCGTGAGGATTTACCGCAGCGAGAACACGTCCGGTACGGAGACCTCCTCAAAGAAGGCAGCGAAGGAGCCGGCGGCTGTTCCTGCCGAAGCAGAGCTTTCAAGGGATTATGAGCCTGCGCCTGTGACAACTGTTGATACTACCACTCAAACTGCAGCGGAAACGTCTGCGGCTTTTTCATTTCCGGCGGATATAAACCGGGTGAGCTTTGAGCAGCTTAACTCGGTCAGCGGAATAAACCGCTCGGTGGCGGAAAGCATTATCGCATACAGGGACAAGCGGGGTGTTATCCGCAATTTCGAGGAGCTGCTTGATATCTACGGCATAGGTGAGAGGACGCTGGCCGTTATCAGGGAGCGTTTTTTTATTTCCGGAGATGACTACCGAGAGCTTGAGACCACAGTTACGACCTCAAAAACTACGACCTCAAAGGTGACGACCTCAAAGCCGGTTACGACCAAAGCGACGACCTCAAGGACCTCAAAGCAAACGACCGCCGTTACCGAGCCGGAGGCAAAGGAAATGCGCGAGGTGGATATCCAGACCGCCGATGCCGATGAGATAGCGGACGCACTGCTCATTGACCCGGAGCTGGCGGAGAGGCTGGTGCAGTTCAGGGAAAAGATAGACGCCTTCAGCGATATCAGAGAGGTAATGCTAGTGGAGGGCTTCACCGACGAGATGTACTTGGAGCGCCGGGACTTTATGTTCCTTTCTTATAGGTACGACGGCGTCAAGGAGGAGAGCGGTGAGGCTTGACAGATTTATCAGTTCCCAACGGGGAGACCTCTCCCGCAGCGATGTGAAGGAGCTGTGCCGCAGGGGGCGCGTCACCGTCAACGGGGAGACAGTTAAGAAGGCTGACCTGTCTGTGAATGAAGAAAGGGACACTGTGGCGGTGGACGGAGAGGCGATAGTTTACCGGAAGCACGTTTACATAATGCTCAACAAGCCGGCGGGGGTCATCTGTGCGACGAAGGACAGGCTCACCGAAACGGTGCTGGAGCTGATACCTCCGGAGCTGCGGCGGGACGGGCTGTTCCCGGCGGGGCGGCTGGACAAGGACACCGAGGGCTTCGTGCTGATAACCGATGACGGCGAGCTGGCTCACAGAATGTTATCGCCCAAGAGCCATGTGCCCAAGACCTACTTTGTGCGGCTGGAGCAGCCTCTTGAGCCTTCCTTAAAGGAGAGGTTTAAGCAGGGGCTTGTCATAGATGGCGGGGAGCAGTGTTTACCGGCGGAGCTTATCCCGGGAGAGGACCCTTTCGAGTGCCGGCTCATACTTCACGAGGGGAAATTCCATCAGGTGAAGAGGATGTTTCAGGGGTGCGGCAACAGGGTAACATACCTTAAAAGGATACAGATAGGAGCCCTGCCCTTAGACCCGAAATTGCCCCTGGGAGGCTGTTTAGAGATTTTGCACAAAGATGTTGATAAACTTTTGGCAAGGTAACGAGACGACTGGCAAAAATTTACATCGAGTTGTTTTTTTTCGTCAATATTTATAAAGTAATGTATTAAACTTTAGTAAAAAAAACTCTTGTTTAGGGCGGAGAAATTTGCTATTATATTACTATAGCTAATATGGAAAATTAGTAAATCTTATGTTTAGGAGGTTCTTATAAACTATGGCAAGTGTATCATTGAGGGAAATTTATAAGAAGTACGCAGGCGGCGTTATCGCTGTTTCCGACTTCAACATCGAGATCAAGGACAAGGAGTTCATCATCCTTGTTGGTCCTTCCGGATGCGGAAAGTCCACCACTCTCCGTATGATCGCGGGTCTTGAGGAGATCAGCGAGGGCGAGCTTTATATCGGAGACAGACTGGTTAACGATATCGCTCCTAAGGACAGAGATATCGCGATGGTTTTCCAGAACTACGCTCTGTATCCTCATATGACAGTATTTGAGAACATGGCATTCGGCCTGAAGCTCCGCAAGGTGCCCAAGGACGAGATCGCAAGAAAGGTTGAAGAGGCTGCAAGAATCCTCGACATCGCTCACCTGCTGGACAGAAAGCCGAAGGCTCTCTCCGGTGGTCAGAGACAGCGTGTTGCTCTTGGACGTGCTATCGTTCGTGAGCCCCAGGTATTCCTCCTCGACGAGCCTCTGTCAAACCTCGACGCTAAGCTGAGAGCACAGATGAGAACAGAGATCTCCAAGCTCCACAAGAAGCTGGGTACTACATTCATCTATGTAACTCACGACCAGACCGAGGCTATGACGATGGGTGACCGTATCGTTGTTATGAAGGACGGCTACATCCAGCAGATCGACACACCTACAAACCTGTACAACAGCCCTGTAAACCAGTTCGTTGCAGGATTCATCGGTTCTCCCCAGATGAACTTCATCGATGCTAAGCTGCTCAAGAGAGACGGCAAGTACATCGTAGAGTTCGGCTCTGAGGACACCAAGACCTCCAGAGGCGTTAAGTACGAGGTTGAGGTTCCCGAGGCTAAGGTTGACGAAGAGCTGCTCGAGCCGCTGGTAGACCAGGAGGTTGTTCTCGGCGTTCGTCCTGAGAGCCTGCATGATGAGGAGATGTTCATTTCCTCTGCTACTACCGGTGTTGTTAACGCAACCGTTGAAGTAACAGAAATGATGGGTGCAGAGACCTATCTGTACCTCACCTGCGAGGGTATTCCTCTTACTGCAAGAGTTAGCCCGAGATCTACCGCTCGTCCTCAGGACGAGATCAAGATCGCTATCGATCCCAACAGAATTCACCTGTTCGACAAGGACACCGAGAAGACTGTTATCAACTGATAGCAAAACAAAGTTCATTACAGCCCTTCCGTTTGGAAGGGCTGTGTTTTTACAGAAAGGAATAGCTTATGATGCTGAAGAAAACTCTTGCGCTGATGACAGCGCTTTCCCTCTCTGCCTGTGTTTTTGCAGGCTGCGGTGACAGCGACAGCTCCTCCGGGGAGGCTTCCTCCGCTGCGGTCACAGATAGTGTCTCATCTGAGGGCTCTGGGGAGTCCAAGGGCGAGGCTCCGGTGCCCGCTGCAAATTATAAAAAGGAGGCCCTTGCTGTAAAGGACGAGCTTATCGACCAGGCTGCGCTGGATAAGGCGCTCTGCACTGTGGGAGACGCATCCCTCATTCAGGACAAAATGCAGAAGGCTCTGGCTGGCGAGGAGGTAACAGTGGCTTACCTCGGAGGCTCCATCACCGAGGGCTACAGCGCCGGTGCTGAGAAGTGCTACGCAAAGCTCTCCTTTGAGAAGTTCAAGGAGGCCTTTGGCGGCGGGGATAATATCAAGTACGTCAACGCGGGAATTTCCGGCACTCCCTCAAAGCTGGGAAATCTCAGGCTGCAAAGGGATATCCTCTCCCACGACCCGGACATCGTGTTCATTGAGTTTGCGGTAAACGACGCTATGGACGACGAGCATCAGGCGGCCTATGAGTCAATAGTCCGCGACCTGCTGGAAAGGGACATAGCACCTGTGCTGCTGTTCTCCATTACTGAGACCGGCTATTCGGCACAGTCCTATATGAAGAAGATAGGCGAGCACTACAACCTGCCGATGATATCCTATGCCGATGCGGTGACCTACCTGCTGGAGAGCGGCAAGATGGTATGGAAGGATTTCTCCGACGACTACACTCACCCAAATTTCAAGGGGCACGCTATGGTGGCGGATATGATAGGCTACTACTTCGAGCAGGCCTATGCCGCCGCTCCCGAGACCAAGCCCTATCCCGATTCTCCGCTGAGCTATATGGTGCAGCAGGGTATGCAGATGTTTGAGAATACCGATGTGGAGCCGGAGAGCATAGGCAGCTGGAAGAAGGGTTCCAACGTGGCGTTCTTCAAGGACGGCTGGAGCCATGACCCCGAGGAGGGCAACGAGCCGCTGGTGTTCAAGTTCAAGGGCAAGTTTGCCCACGTTGTCTATAAGACCGTCAAGACCGGAGATTACGGCGATATCAGCATTAAGATATATGTTGACGGCGAGCTGGCGGATACGAGAACTCTCAAGTCGGTTACAAATGACGGCTGGGGCAACCCCATCACCAATATGCTTTCGATGCAGGCCTCCGAAAAGGAGTTCACCATTGAGATATCCATGGCGGAGGGCTGCGAAACACAGCAGGCGGAGATACTCGCCATCGCTCACAACTGACGGGAGCGTGCAATGGATACTGTAATTACAAGATTTTTCCGCTACGCCGCGGTGGAGACACAATCCTCTGAGGACAGCGGCTGCTTTCCCAGCACTCCGGGGCAGAGGGCTCTGGCGGAGCTGCTGGTGGGAGAGCTTAGGGAGCTGGGCGTTAATGATGCGGAGTATGACGAACAGAGCGGGTGCGTTTATGCGCACATCCCCGCCAATGACGGCGGCGCACAGCCGCTGACGCTGGGGTTCATCTCACATCTGGACACCTCGCCGGAAAGCTCCGGAAAGGACGTAAAGCCAAGGCTCGTCCCCGGCTACGACGGCGGGGAGGTAGTCCTCAATGAGGAAAAGGGAATAGTGCTGAGCCCGGAGGTTTTTCCGGAGATGAAAGCATACAAGGGTCAGACGCTCATCGTCACCGACGGCACCACCCTGCTGGGCGCCGACGACAAGGCGGGAGTTGCCGAGATAATGACCATGGCGGAGCGGCTGCTTGCCCCCGATGCACCCCCTCACGGACGGATAGCCATAGCCTTTACTCCCGACGAGGAGATAGGCGGAGGGATATCGCACTTTGACCTTGACCGTTTCGGGGCGGACTGCGCCTACACTGTGGACGGCGGCGCGCTGGGGGAGCTGGAATACGAATGCTTTAATGCGGCGTCGGCAAAGGTGCACCTCAAGGGTGTGAGCATACACACCGGCGAGGCCAAGGGCAAGATGATAAACGCCTCCCGGGCGGCGGTGGAGTTCGACAATCTGCTGCCGGGAAATGAGCGTCCCGAGCTGACGGAGGGGTATGAGGGGTTCTTCCATTTAGAGAGCATTGAGGGCTCGGTGGAGGGCTGCGAGCTGGAATACCTTATCCGCGACCATGACAGGGAGAGGTTCGAGGAAAAGAAGGCGCTGATGAGGGCGGCTGCGGAGAAAATCTGCGGGCGGTTCGGCGAGGGCTGCTGTCAGGTGGAGATTAAGGACACCTACTACAATATGAAGGAGAAGATATACCCGGAGAATATGTACCTTATTGACTGCGCGAAGAGGTGCATGGAGGGACTGGGGATAGCGCCAAGGATACAGCCCATACGCGGGGGAACGGACGGAGCGCAGTTATCCTACAGGGGGCTGCCTTGTCCGAACCTGTGTGCGGGGGGACACAATTTTCACGGGATATACGAATACTGCTGTGTGGAGTCGATGGAGAAAATCGTGGAGCTGCTGGTGAAGATAGCGAAGGAGATAAGGAGATAGATAGCTCGCAGACAGCTGAAAATCTAAACGCGAAGCGCGTTAAAAAGTGCGCGGTCAAGCCTCGCGCCAGAGGCTTGCGGGTCAAGGGCAGCGCCCTTGCAGGGTCTGGGGCTGGCCCCAGGTCGCGGCGCCAGCCGCGAGACGGCGCTGCGCCAAGAAATAATAAAACATCAAAGCCGTTTTCTTCATTAAATGTGGGGAGAGCGGCTTTTTTCGCAGCGCCGAAAGTGAGCAGCTCTGCACTCACAGGAAACAGTGAGCGTCAGCGAACGTTTTTCCGTACCTTAACAGACATTATGCGGGTGCCCATTGGACGTCCCGTCAAGGTCTCATTCCCCTTTGACTGTTCGTAATGTGACCATCGAGCCCTGATGCGAGGGGGAGGACCATAAGAGGGTGGAACTCCAGAAAACTACGTAAAAGAGGGACGGCTTTCCCCCCTCTTAAGGTCCTCCCCCTCGCGCTCCCCTTCTCCTTATTACCCCCTATCCGTCCCTCTTTTGAAGGGACGCTTACGCGATGCCCATTCGGGCGTTTTAGCGAGTACGGGCAGGGTAGTTTCATCGACGAGAGAGACCGTAGACAGTGCACTAAGGAAAGAACTTTGTGTGTGTTACTGGGGTGTGTAAAGATTATTGCAGAGGCGTGTTACCTATTTTCCTCGCCGCTTCGCGGCTCACCTTCTGGAATGTGAGCACCTACGGTCACAGCACGAACAAGCCCCGATCGCGGTGCAGTGGCTTTGCGCCCGTAAAAGGTGAGGTGTGACGTCAAAAAAGGTTGCAAATTGGGCTGCGGTGTGGTATAATGAATAGGATAACCATACGTCCCGCGAATGAGGAGGTGCTGATGTGAGCGATTTGGATAAGCTGCTGAAAAGTCTGAATAAAATAGGTAAGATAGTCACCGCCAGCGAGCTGGATAAGCCCGCACCTAAAAAGCCGGCGGCGCCGGCGGCTCCGGCGAGGAAGCAGTCCTCCGCTGAGGACGACTGGGATAAGCAGTTCGAGCAGTTTCTAAATCAGAAGGAAAAGCAGGAGGGACACCGCATCATCAACCCTCTCAAGGAGGAGCAGGGAGAGCTCCAGCAGGCGCCCTCGGCGCAGGCAAAGCCCGCAGCTGCGCCTTCCGCTGCCAAGCCCTCCGCCCCGAAGGACGACTGGGATAAGCAATTTGAGCAGTTTATGCAGCAAAAGCAGGAGGACGAGCGCAAGGCGCAGATATCCAAGGTGACCTCCCTGACAGTGCCGGAGGGGTACAAAAACCCCTACGCCGAGGACGAGCGGGCAAGGGGCATCTTCCGGGAGGAGCTTAAGGACGCGCTGGACACCTGCCTTGACCGTTTGGGCGAGGTGGATATCGAGTTCATCTCGCAGATATCCGGGCGGGATATCGCCGAGACCGTAAAGGGGCTTAAGGGTCTCTGCTACTGCGACCCCGAAAGGTGGGGAGAGTGCTTTTACAAGGGCTACGTCACCGCGGAGGAGTACCTCTCCGGGAATATGATAAAGAGGCTCAACGTCGCCAAGGCGGCGGCAAACGCCTACGGCGGATTTTTTGCCGATAACGTCAAGGCTGTGGAGCAGGCGCTGCCGCCCCCGCTGGACGCCAAGGACATCTATGTGACGCTGGGCTCTCCCTGGGTGCCCACCGACGTCATCGACGACTTCATCACCTATGCGCTGGGGCCGGTGAACTCCCGCAAAAAGCCCACAGAGCAGAACAAGACTATACACGACGCAGTTACAGGCGTCTGGGAGATACCCAACAAGAGCCGCTACGGACATTCCTCTAAGTCGCTTTACTACGGCACCTCCAGGATAAGTGCCTTGCAGCTCATGGAAAAGCTGCTCAACTGCCGTCAGGTGCAGATATTCGACAGCCAGACCAACTCTCAGGGCAAGGCGGTGAGGATACTCAACGACCAGGAAACGGTGGCGGCGCTGGAATGTGAGAGCAGACTGCGCAGCGACTTCACCGACTGGCTCTGGCGGGACCCCCGCCGTGGCGAGCGTATGGAGATGATATACGAGAACAATTTCAGCTCCATAAAGAGCCGCAGCTACGACGGCTCCTTCCTGACCTTCCCGGGGATGAACGAGAAGTACAGCCTCTACGACTTCCAGAAGGAGGCCGTAGCGAAGATACTCTTTACCAAGAACACGCTGCTGGCTCACGAGGTGGGCTCCGGCAAGACCTTCATTATGGCGGCGGCGGGTATGAAAATGCGCCAGCTGGGGATATCCAAGCGGAATATGTATATCGTTCCCAACAGCCTTGTGGGACAGTGGGAGAGCATTTTTAAGGACCTGTACCCCGGCTCAAAGGTCATATGCATCGACCCGCCCTCCTTTACGAAGGAGAAAAAGCAGCAGACGCTTAAGGAAGTGGCGGAGACGGATTTTGACGCAGTCATCATCGCCTACAGCTGCTTTGACAGAATAGCCCTTTCGCCCTCGGCGCTGAAAAAGCTCTACACCCTCGACTATGAGGAGATAGCCCGCTACATCGCAAAGCACGGCAGCGAGCCCAAGGCTCTGCACTCGAAGAGAGTGTCGCTGCTGTCGCAGATAAAGGGCTATGAGGTTGAGGAAAAGAAGGCTGAGGAGGGTGAGCTCACCTTTGACAGTCTGGGAATAACCTCGCTGTTTTTAGATGAGGCTCACAATTACAAGAATATCCCCATCGACTCGCAGGCGCAGCTGATAGGCGTGAATGTGAGGGGCTCGGAGAAGTGCCGGCACATGCTGGAGGCGGTGAGGTACATCTGCCGCACCGGCCACGGGGTGGTGTTTGCCACCGGAACGCCCATTACAAACTCCATATCTGATGCCTATACCATGCAGAGGTATTTGCAGTTTCAGGATCTGAAAACTCTGGGGCTTAGGAGCTTCGACAGCTGGGTGGGAATGTTTGCCGAGGCCAAGACCGACTTTGAGATAGACGTTGACACCTCCGGCTACCGGCTCTGTCGGCGGCTGCGGACCTTTCACAATCTGCCGGAGCTGACGACGCTTTTCTCCACCGTTGCTCACTACCACAAGACCGACGGCAACCGGGAGATACCCGATTTTGCAGGCCACGAGGACTGCTCGGTGCCGAAATGTCCGGCGCTGGCGGAGTTCTTAAAGACCGTCTCCGAAAGGGCGGAGCACGTCCGGGCGGGAGAGATAGACGGCAAGGTGGACAATATGCTGAAAATAACCACCGACGGCAGAAAGGCGGCGCTGGATATCCGCCTTGTCACTCCCGAGGCGGGGGAGCAGGAGAAGAGCAAGGTGCGCTTCTGCGCCGAGAACGTCTATGACATATGGAGCAGCGACGAAAAGAATGAGAACACCCAGCTGGTGTTCTGCGATATCTCCACGCCCAAGGCGGAATTCAACGTCTACGACGAGCTCAAAAGGCTGCTGACAGAAAAGGGCATACCCCCGGAGCAGATAGCCTTTATCCACTCCTATGAATCTGACGAGGAGCGGGTGGAGCTGTTTGACAGGGTCAACGAGGGCAAGGTGCGGGTGCTGCTGGGCTCAACCTTCAAGCTGGGAACCGGCGTAAACGTGCAGAAGAGGCTAAAGGCGGTGCATCACCTTGATGTGCCCTGGCGGCCATCGGATATGATACAGAGAGAAGGGCGCATTTTGCGTCCCGGAAATATGAACCGCTCGGTAAGGATATTCAGGTATATCACCGAGGGCAGCTTTGATGCCTACTCATGGCAGCTGCTGGAGACCAAGCAGAGCTTCATCACCCAGCTCATCGCCAACGAGCTCATCGACCGCGAGGGCACCGAGGTGGACGGAGCCGTGCTGGACTACGCCGAGGTCAAGGCGCTTGCAGTGGGAGACCCTCTCATCAAAAAGCGCATCGAGACCGCCAACGAGCTTACCCGCTACAAGATATTACAGCGGCAGCTGTGGCAGCGGCGGGCGCATCTGCGGGAGCGGCTGGAGGCTATCCCCGAGGAGCGGGAGGCAATGCTCACTATACTCGAAAACGCAAGGGACGACCTTGCCTGCTTAAGCCTGCCGGAGAATGCGGAGACCACCGAGGGCAGGACGAAGCTGCGTGAGGCGCTGGAGGTGGCTATCGCTGCCGGCACCGACAGCTCTCAGACCGTCTGCGAGCACAGGGGCTTCAAGGTGAGCCTACAGCCTAATATGATAAGCAGCAGGCCCGCAGTGAAGATATCCCGCAGGGGGACCTATTTCACCGAGCTGGGAGACAGCCCCTTCGGCTATCCCATCAGGATAGACAACGCCTTGGAGCGGCTGCCGGAGTTCATCGAGGAGCACGAGGATATCTTGGCGGAGATAGAGCGGGAGAATGTTGACGCTCAGACCGAGCTGGATAAGAAGGACAATTATCTCGCGGAGATAGAGCGCTGCGAGCAGGAGCTTAAGCGCATAGACGAAAGGCTGGGCTGACCGGCCTTGTGACGATACTGCCCGAAAGGAGGGGGAGAGATGATAAAGCTCATCGACAAGGCGGCGATACTGCTTTTATGCCTTGTGAGCTTTAGCTTTTCGGAGCTGGCGGCGGCACCTGTGGCGGCGCTGCTGATAGCTCTGTCAGCTACAGCGCTTACCTCCCTCTACGAGGGCAGCAGGACGGCGGACCTGATAATACTGGCGGGGTCGGCGGGATGTCTGTTTTTCCCGCTGATGTTCTGCGCGATGCCCATAATGCTCTACGACGCCTTCCGGCAGAAGAAGCCGTGGCTGGCGCTGCCGACGCTTTTGGGGCTCTTCGGGGGCAGCACGCTCACTCACGAGCAGCTGCTGCTGACCTTTATAGGAGGAATTATCGCGGCGGTGCTTTACCTTCGGGTGTCGACACTTGAAGAGAGCGTTTCAAAGCTCTACTCCCTGCGGGACGAGGTGGAGGAGCAGAACCTTAAGCTGGCCGACCGCAATATCCGCTTGGCGGAGGCCCAGGATAATGAGGTGCATCTGGCAACTCTAAAGGAGCGCAACCGCATCGCCCGGGAGATACACGACAATGTGGGGCATATGCTGACCCGCTCGCTCTTGCAGGCGGGGGCGCTGCTCATCATCAACAAGGACGAAAAGCTAAAGGAGCCGCTGACGGAGCTTAAGGACACCCTCAACACTGCTATGACAAGCATCAGAGAGAGCGTACACGACCTGCACGACGAGTCGGTGGACTTCAAGGCGGTGGTGAACGAGAGCATCCGCTCGGTGTCGGACAGGTTCAAGGTCAAGCTGGACTGCGATTACGAGGGGGAGCTGCCGGTAAGGATAAGGCTCTGCTTTATAGCAGTTATCAAGGAGGGGCTCTCAAACGCCGTCAAGCACTCCAAGGGCGACAGGATAGATATTACCGTCAGAGAGCATCCGGCGTTCTATCAGCTCACCTTTGAGGACAACGGCGCCTGCGACCCGGAGGCGGAGCCCGGCTCCGACGGCATTGGCTTGCAGAATATGCGCGACCGGGCGGCGGCAGTCGGCGGGCGGGTGAGCTTTACGCCCTCCAAGCAGGGCTTTCGCATATTTATGACCGCACCTAAACAGACGGGAGAGAGGAATACATGAACATAGTAGTAGTTGACGACGACAAGCTGGTGGCGCTCTCGCTGAAGACCATTTTGGAGAGCACCGGGCATATAGCCGTAGCGGCCATGGGCTCAAGCGGCGAGGAGGCCATACGGCTCTATGCCGAGCATAAGCCCGATGTGCTGCTTATGGATATCCGTATGCAGGGAATGAGCGGGCTTGAAGCGGGGGAGAAAATTCTCTCGGAATTTCCTGACGCGAAAATACTATACCTCACCACCTTCTCGGACGATGAATACATAGTGCGGGCGCTGACCATCGGCGCCAAGGGCTATATCCTAAAGCAGGACTTTGAGGGCATCGCTCCGGCGCTGGAAACGGTCTGCAAGGGGCAGAGCGTGTTTGGCGGAGAGGTAATGGACAAGCTGCCGGTGCTGATGAAGCAGCAGGAGGAATTCGACTACGCGGGCTACGGCATCAGCGACAAGGAGAAGGACATCATCGGGCTGGTGGCAAAGGGCTATTCCAACAAGGAGATAGCATCACAGCTGTTTTTAGGCGAGGGAACGGTGCGCAACTATTTGAGCACCCTGCTGGAAAAGCTCCAGCTGCGGGACCGCACGCAGCTGGCGGTGTTCTACTACACAAGGATAAAAAAGTAAGCCTCTTTTTGCTTTTGTGTTGCTAAAAAAAATCGGAAGTTGTGGGGGTAACGAACGCGAAGCGCGTTGCGCGGGTCCAGGGGGGCGGGCTGTGCCCCCCTGGTGGGGTCTGGGGCTTGAAACTCCGTTAAGGAACATAGCCAGACCGATCAACAAAGAAAAGACCTAATTGAGCTAAAACTCGATTAGGCCTTTGTCTTGCATACTGATCAGTCTTGCTAAGTGTATAATTACTAATTGTATTTTTGTGCAATATTTGAAAAATATCAAAAATCATTTTGTTTGTCGTCGAGAATTGATGATGCAGCCAATTTATCTTTGTTGAACTTGATACACAAAAAGAAATGGATCGATTTATTGAACTGAAAAAAGCACTGCAGAAAGAGTATAAATGAACAATTATTATAATATTGCAATTGACGCATATAAACAGCAGACGGTCAATCTATTTTGATGGCTTCCAGCAGAGCATCAAGTTCCTGCTGACATTTAACTATCTCATCATCATACTCATATCTGACATTGATCTCATTTTTGATGTTTTCGAGTTTTATACTAAGCTTATTCCGACGTTCCATAAGCTTTTGGGCAGTGACCGACTCCAGGCTTTTGACCTTTGACAGCTTTTGTGTGACCTTTTTAAGTTCCAGTGGTATCTCTTCAAGCTCACGTTTCATATTGGAGATGTCAGCTGCTCGCTTAACTTTGAGATTTTTCAGCTTTGTCCGGATAGGTATATTCTTGAAATTGTGGGTTTCGTCAAGGAAAACAGTGTTTATATCCAGGTCATCAAAGCATATGCTGTTCTCCGGTGCTTTCATTGATTTCAGGAGGTCGGAAGTCAGTTTGATGATATACTCTTTTGCACGGTTTATTGCTGTTCTGCCAAAACTGTAATACAGGTTACTGATATCAGCCACAGCGGCTTCAAGCTCACTGACTGTAAGTTTAAGTTTTTCAGTAATATATTTTTCAGAAAGAGGTATCATCTCAAAGCAGCTGTATGCTATGATGATCCCGTCGTAGTCGCCGTCCCGCAGCTGAGTAAGTATCTTTTTGCGAAGCTCCGGCTTGAACGATTTAGGCTCGATAGTCAGCAGCTTTGCTTGCGGGTACAGGTCAGTGAATATCTTCTCCCACTGCCCGACGATATTATTCGGGACAACAAACATATTCTTCCTTGAGACCCATTCGCCGCATTTCCATTGCGGCGGCTATCATTATGTATGTTTTGCCTGCACCGACATCAAAAGCCAGAAGGGTGTTCTTTTCGTTGATGATATGTTCAACTGCGTCCTTCTGATAATCGTATAGCTGAATGCTCGGTGACATTTCCGGAAAGGTATTTCTGCTGCTCTTGTATTTCTTTGGTTCAAGTACTGCAAACATTTTGTTATATGCTTCCTCTATCTCCCAAATCCTGTCCTCGTCCTGCCATATCCAGCTGTGAAATTTGGAAATGATAAGCTGCTGCTTTTCAAGTGCAGCGACTGTGTCCTGCTCGGCATAGATATTGCCTTCGTCAAACAGCTTGATCTCTCTCAGATTAAACGTTGCCTCTATGATATACAGAGCATTATACCGAGGTATACCGTATTTGGCAGTGCATGAGGTCAGATGTCCAAATTGTTTTTTATTATTCACATTCCAGACTCCGGATACAGGTTCATATTCAATAAGCTTCCAATCCACATTGATATTCAGCAGTTCTTTTACAAACTCATCAATTATTTCAGCTGATATCCATGGGGCACCCATCGAGACTTCAATATCAGTATAAGGGATAGTATGCGGCGCTCTCGTGACTTTCATATCTGCCAATGCGCTTTTTCTTTGCGTACTTGTTTCTTTTGCTTTACTGAAAAGCTCTATCCATTTATCTAGAGTAATACTTCCTATATCGTCCTCCGCAACAAGCTCGATAAGCTGCTCCAAGCCTGAAAGCTTTGTATTATTCTTGCTGTCTATTGCTCTCCTGTCAGGCAAATATTCAGAATAATCACGATACATAAGTTCATGAGTTATCTGCTCCAGAAGGAGGCTGTCCGAAACATATGCTGTTATTTTCTGAACTATATAACTCTTGTTTTTCTGAGCAAACATCGGCATATTGTTTCTTATTAGAATATTTCTCAGTTCTGCTCTCCATAAGATACCGAGCTGTGAACGCCGGGAAACCTTTTCATTAGGAGACGCTTCCCGTATTATTTTGACCTTATCCTGAGTTATGCAGATAAGTCCCCAATATGTAGGTATCTTATCGGAAGATTTCTTCCTGTGGGATCCTCCGATCACAAGATAACATCGGTCAAAGTATTTGTCGTATGCTTTTATCTGGCGTTCAAGCCGGGTGTAATTATCAAGGTCGCTCTTTATTTCATAGCCGGTCAGACAGCTGCTTACAACCATTATGTCACATATAGATTCGCCAACAGCCTTTTCCTGATATATACGGATATTTCCGCTCTGAGCAAGCAGGTAGTTTACAAGCACTGCTCTGATATCCCTATCGTTCATATTATCACCTCCAAAATAATTATACAAAAGGTGATGTTCATTTTTTAGTACACGGACTTTGTATATCAGAGGTCAAAAGCAGCTGGTAATATGATAACACATACTGCGGAAAATAGCGGGTCATATCAAAGCAATTTATGTTCAAAGAAACCAAAGGTGGGAACATTTTCCCCCATACCTTGTCGTATAATGTTTTCAGAAAAGGTTGAAACCAGCCGCAAAATATGGTAGAATAACATCAACGAACAACAGGGAGGTATCACTATGCCGGAGAAGATCAGACAGCCCAAGAAGCTGGCAGTCGTTTACATACTGAAAATTTTGCAGGATTATACCGACAGACAAAACACCCTCACCCAAACGGAGATAGCCGAAAAGCTTTTAGAGGACTACGATATGCAGCTTGACCGCAAGAGTGTGCGGCACAATCTGTCTATGCTGATGGAGGCGGGGTATCCGATCTGCTTTAAAGAGGAAGCGACCCGCATCGGTGCGGACGGCGCGGAGCAGACCATCAAATCCGACTGGTATTACGACCACGACGACCACTTTGACAGGAGCGAGCTGCGGGTGATGATAGACAGTCTGCTGTATGCCAACGGCCTGCCAAAGGGTCCGCTTTCGAGGCTTATCGGGAAGATCGCCGACCTGGGCAGCAGCTTTGACAGAGACTCTCTGCGAAAGAATAAGACTGTGCTGAACACCCGTCCCGACAACAAGCAGATGTTCTATAACGTCTCTGTGATAACCGAGGCTGTGGAAAAGGGGCTGAATATCCGTTTCAATTACGGCTCGCGGGCGATAGACGGCAGGCTGCACCCGAAGGAGGATAACGGCGTGCCGAAGCTTTTCACCGTCACTCCGCAGAAAATGGTGCTGGTGAACGGGAGGTATTATCTCATCGCATCAAAAGCGGAGGGCGGTCTCACGCACTTTAGGGTGGACAGGATAATGAACATCAGGCCGGGCGAGAAGGTGCGCAGGCGCAGCGTCCGGCAGGACGACCTGCGTGACTATGTCAGCGAGCACCCCTATATGTGGTCGGGAGAGGTCTGCCACGGCAGCTTCCGCTGTCCCGAATGGTTTATTCCCGACATCACCGACATTTTCGGTACGGACTACACTATCATGAAGCGGGAGAACGGTATTATTGAGGTTAGCGTCCGCGTCGGCGTGAAGGACCTTGAGCTGTGGGGTATGCATTACTGCGACCAGGTGGAGATACTCTATCCGAGCGAGGTCAGGGAGGCAGTCGCAAAGACGCTGAAAGAATCTGCGGAGAGATACGGAAGATGAGAAGTTTTTTACCCATACTGTGTGATAAGATATACTTATAGGAACGGCATCAGACAGAAAGGCGGTACTTATGAAAACCATCTGCACACTGGGAAACCTCCGAAAGAAACTCGACAGTTTAGAAGAGCATTTCGGCGACAAGCTCTCTCTTGAGTACATTTACCACAACGGCTCACCGACATATTCCGTAGGTGCCAACGGCGGTGAGAGCCGCTATCAGACGTACAACTATCTGATAAGCGTACCATCGCTGGGACTTGAATTCTGGGAGGGCTTTGACTGCACCTGGGAAGAGTCCGAACAGAAGCTCTATCAATGGGAGAGAGTTACCTTTGTCAGCGATAAATCGGACAACAGCAGTCATGTATGTGATGATACGGTGGAGGAGCTTGTTGAATGGTATGTCAGGGAGAAGAATATCGAGGTCGGGGATATTGCTGACCTCGAATGTGTGATCGAGACGGAGTTTGAAGCAGGCAAATAATATTTTTGGAGGAATCAATTATGACAAAACAGGAAGCAAAGGATAAATTTGAAGAAAGATTAGACAACGAATACTTGGAGCTTTTTAAAAACGATAAGTTGCTTATTCCCGGGAAAGAACTTGATTGGGGAAACCTTAATAACGTATTCAAAATCAAAATTATTTCTTACGATAAAGAAGAGGTTAAAGTCACATTCCTTGTATATGAGGCTGCTGCTGAAAACAAGGTATCTAAACACACATTTACTCTTGATAATTTTTTCATATACAATAGAGATCATCTGGACGCGCTATACAAAGCAGCCAAAGAATACGATTCCAAAATCCATACCATAAATGACTATATCGCAACAGATTGTAAATGCGTTTATATTATAAAGGATAAAAACAATCCAAAATATTATGTTGGGCAGGCAGAACACGGAAGTTGGAGACTGTTAGATCATCTTGGTAATGCAAAAAATTATATTTCCAAAAGTGAATATTCTGCTGATGAGAAAGAAAAACAGCGAAATATTCAAAAAATAGACCGACTCATAGCGGAAGGATTGGAATACACATTAAGATTTGTGCCATTAGAAGGAAGCGGCTATTCAGAAGTTAATGCGTTAGAGGCTGCTTTTATAGCATATTTTAACAGCTATCATCAAGGATATAACTGCACACGAGGAAATAATGGCCCAGGGCAGAAAGAAATAACAACAAAACTAACTGATTAAGGAGT
>JAFUTK010000063.1 GCA_017471405.1 Ruminococcus sp. | reverse complement strand
GCCGTCAATTATCTTGCCGTCGTTGTTCTCGTCACCCTTCTCGGTGAGTGTGTACTCGCCTGCCTTGAGGGTGAAGGTCTTCTCAGAGCCGTCCTCGCCGGAGATCCAGGTCTCGTTTACGGTGCCGTCCTTAGACTTGAGTGTCAGAACTGCTCCCTTGACCTCGTTCTCGCCGGTGACGTCCTTCTTGGAGATGATGACCTCTGCGGTCTTAGGTGCGGGCTCTTTGTACTCACCATCGGTGATGGTAACAGTGTTTGTGTTGCTGTCGCTCTCAACCTTGGTCTTGTTTCTCTCAGCAGCGTCAGCATCGAGCTTGGTAACGTTGCCCACAACGCCGTTCTCAACTGTGAACTTGTATGCGGACTCGATAACATTGTACTTCTTGCCGTCGATTTCAACATAAGGAACGCCGTCGCGGTCAGTGCCGGTTGCCTTCTCAGTCAGAGTATAGGTACCGTCCTTTACAGTCAGTTCCTTTGCTGTTGCTCCGGAATCCCAAGTGAACTTAGTGAGCTCATCGCCGTTTTCAATGATAGCGCCGTCTTCGGTGGTAATTGTGAGAGTTGCTCCTACCAGCTCGCCATCGCCGGTAACTGCCTTCTTGGAGATAGTTACTTTGGTGGTCTTTTCGGGCTTATCAACAGCCTTGAGTATTACGGAAGTGCTGTCGAAATAGTAGTAGCCGTTCTCGTTGCTGCGGTCTGTCAGAGCTCTGTTTTCTTCTGTATCAGGAACCTCAACAACACCGTTTGTGATGGTGAAGGTGAGCTTGCCAACCAGTGTCATAAAGCCCTTGGGTGCGCTTGTCTCCTCGATGGTGTAGGTGCCGTTGGGGAGAGTGAAGGTCTTGGTCTTGTCGGTGGTGGAATTATAGAAGTAAGTCTTGCCCTCGCCGCCGACCTCAGTGATAGTGAACTCTGCGCCGCCGTTGATGGTAACCATATCCTCGAGCACCTTAGCAAAGGTGAACTCTGCGGAATCGGGAATCTTCTCTGCGTCGCAAACTGTCAGCTTGTTGCTTTCCTCTGTGAGGAATACATAGCTCTCGCCGGAGGAAGCATTGGGCTCGGTCTTTGCAACTGAGCTTGTCACCTTGCCGTCAGCTACTGTAAATCCAACCTTGCTGGGCAGGATGTAGTAGGTGCCGTTCTCGTTGGTGAATGTGCCGTCTTCGCCGCCCTCCTCAACGAGGAAGTAAACGCCGTCGTTGAGTGCGATGGTCCAGTCGGAGCCGTCGGAAGTCCACTCTGCGGGCTTCCAGGTCTTTGTTGCTGCATCGTAGTACTCTGCAAGCGTGTAGGTCTTGGATACATCGTCGTATACCGAGTAGATCTTGATGGAAGCTCCCTCGATATTTTCCTCACCGGTGATGTCCTTCTTGGAGATGGTAACATCAGTGGTGGGAGCGGTGTACTCGCCGTCCTTAACGGTGATGGTGTTCTTATCCTTGTCAGCAACAACGTCGCCGTTGTCTGCCTTTGTGCCGGCGATCTTCTCGGTGGAGTCGATAGCGCCGTCCTTGATAACGAACTTGAATGTGGAGTTTACGATGCCGTACTTGTTGCCGTCGCCGTCGATGAAATACTCGCCGCCCTCGTGGTCAGTCTTGGCCTCGGAGGTCTCCTTGAGGTAGTAGGTGCCGTCCTCCAGGTAAACGACCCAAGCGTTCACGCCATCGGAGGTCCACTCTGCAGGTGCCTCATTGCCGTCCTTATCAAATACCTTTGCAGGCTTTGCGCCGGCTGCGTCGGAGTAGATCGCCAGCTTAGCGCCCTTGATCTCCTTGTCGCCGGTGATATTGGTCTTGGAGATGGTTACCTTCTCGGTCAGCTCTTTGTACTCACCGTCGGAAACGGTGATTACATTGCCTTCTGCGGTAACGGTAGAACCGTTCTTCTCCTCAACAGCAGTATTGACCTTGTTAACGTTCTGTACCTGTCCGTTTACTACGTCGAAGGTGTATTCGGACTCAACTACGTTGTACTTAACACCACCCTGCTCGAAGTAGCCGGTCTGCTCTCTGTCATGCTTGGGAGCGGTCTCGGCCAGGGTGTAGGTGCCGTCAGTAAGCTGAAGTTCCTTAGCAGTAGTACCGGAGGTCCAGCTGTAGGTCTTGTCGGTAGCGCCGGTCTCGTCGGTGATGCTGCCGTCTCTGGTAGTGAGGGTGAGGGAAGCTCCGGGGAGCTCTTCCTGACCGTTTACTGCCTTCTTGGAAACGGTAACGTCAGCCTTAGGCTCGGTGTACTCGCCGTCCTTGACGGTGATCTTGTTGTTCTCTTCGTCAGCCACAACAGTGCTTCCGCAGCTGTTGGCTTTTTCGCCCTTGATCTCTTCGGAATATTTTACCTCGCCGTCCTCGACCTCGAACATAAATACGGAATTTACGATGCCGTACTTCTGGCCGTCCTCGTTCTCGAAGAACTCTGTGCCCTTGTAGTCGGTCTCGGCTGCGGTGGTCTCCTTGAGGTAGTAGATGCCATCCTTGAGGGTTACCTCCCAGCTGTTCTCGCCGTCGGAGGTCCATTCTGCGTCGGCAGGAGTGCCGTTTTTCTCGAATACCTCTGCCAGTTCCTCGCAGTCCACATCGGCATAGATCGCAAGCTTAGCGCCCTTGACCTCATTGTTGCCGGTGATATCGGTCTTGGAGATGGTAACGTTTGTCAGCTTATTATCACTGATATCAATGACATTGCCGTCAATGGACTTGCCGTCGCCGTCAGTGATAAGTCCCTTTTCGGTGATGATGAAATGATAATCGGGAGCCAGATCATAGCCCTTGGGAGCATTGACCTCAACGAGGATATAAGTTCCAGGAACGAGCCACTCGTCGCCCTCGAATACTACGCCTCTTTCGCCGACTGTGATCTCTCTTACGACGATAGATCTGCCGGTATTGGTCTCCATGTAAAGGTCGAATGTAGCAGTACCTATCTTGTTGTTATCGCTGTCCGTCTTATAGATAGTCACCTTGATGGGTGCATCCTTAAGAACGACCTTGCTCTGATCTTCAGCTGCGGTAAAGGTCTGACCGTCAACAGAGGTCAGCAGCTTGCCGTTCTTGTCGATCTGGAAGTAGAGCTTGTCTGCTACGGTGTATCCGCCGGGAGCAGAGGTCTCTTCGTAAACATAGGTCTTGCCGTACTCGAACTTGTAGGTGATGCTGTGAGCAGTCCTGCCGGACTCCCAAGCGTCGATGTTCGAGCTGCTGCCCTGCTCGTATACCTTCACCTGTGCGCCGGGAAGCTCGGTGCCGCCCAGATCGGTCTTGGAGAAGGTAAGGCTGTCCTTGTGGACAACGTCGTCATAGGCTGTGATGGTCAAGGTCTCAGTGCCGTCATTGTTGGCAGCCTTTGATGCTGTAAAGCCGGCCTCGATCGTTGTGCCTGCCGAAGGAGCTCTGTACTCAACAGTACCGTCAGGCTTCACAGTGAATGTAAATGTGTCGTCAAAATTCTCGAAGCCCTCGGGAGCGGTAGTCTCCTTTACGGTATAAGTGCCCTCGCCCAGCGTTACCTTGGTCTTACTATTATTAATAGTATAGGTGTTGCCGCTGTCATCGGTGACGGTGAACTCATAAGCCGTTGTTATGGTCTTGCCGGAGAGATCCTTCTTGATGATCTCAACGGTAGCCTCAGTGGTCTTGGTAGTGTCGACTGCTGTGAGCACGCCGTTGCTAAAGGTGTAATAACCGTTCTTGTTGTTAACGTCGAACAGGTCGCCAGTGCTGTCAACTCTTACCTCGGACTTCATAGGAGCTGTCGACTTGGTAACAACTACCTCGATATTGACTGTGCCCTCGATGGTGTTGTACTCGGTGCCGTCCGCTGCTGTCTCCACATTCGTCTCGGTCAGTGTGTACTTTCCGGGAGCAAGTGCGAAGGAGTAGGGGTTGGTAACGTCAGCCTCTGTAGAAGCGTTGGAAAGGGTCGTCCACTTGCGGACGAGATTTCCGTCCTCGTCGCGGAGCTCGAAGGAAGCGCCGTCCAGAAGGTTTGTATCCTCGTCGTTCTTTACAACAGTGAGCTTAGAGGTAGTTCCGGGAACTCCCATATAAACGAAGTGCCACTCACCTGCTGTATTCTCAACGAAGCCGTCACTTACGAGCCAGCCTGTAGAGGTTGTCGAAACATCAGTCTGCGAATCCTCTCTGGGCATCAGGAAGATACCAGCCGAGCTCTTGATGTAGACGGTCTTAGCGGAGTTGAGGTTCCATACGACGTGTCTGCTGACCTGGTCAAGCCAGGTGTTCTGATTATGATTGTTTGCGTTGTTGCTGGAGAGAGGCTCTGTAGTTCCGTCGCCGTAAGCTCTCTCAGGGATAGGATCGCCGTTCTCGTCATAGATCTCTATGCCGTACTTTGCAAGAGTTACCTTCTCGGAGCTCTTGAAGTTGAACACGACGGTCTGGCCCTGCTTGATCTTGAGGACGAGGCCTTCTCCGCCGCCGCCTGTTGTGGCAAGCTGAGTGAGATAAGGATCTGCATCAACAAATATGGTTGCCTTATCGGGGGCAAGTCTGGTGTCAACGGTAAGGGTCTTGTCGCCGTTAGACAGCTCAACACCGATGTTCTGTCCGTGAGAAGCAAGCTCCGCGGAAACAGCGTCCATATTGTCGATGACAGGCTCAACGACATTTCTGGAAATGTCAGCGCCGTCCATCTGAACGAATGCAACCTTAGGATTGGAGTCCTTATAGAGGCGCTCCGCCTTGTCAGCATAGAGTGTAGCTCCCTGCTCGCAGATACCGCCGGCGATATTGATCGAGCCATCGGGATCGCTCTTGAAGTCATCGGGGTCGCCCATCTTGCTGAAGTGAGGGAATTCGCCGAAGTCAGCGATATAGAAGTCTCCGCCGTAGTCGCCTGTAAGGTCGGGAGAGGTATTTCCGTTGTCCTGGAACTTGTTAACGACCAGGTTGGTCTCGGTGTGGTTGATCTTCTTGTATCTGTCAGCGACAAAGCCATAGAAGATGCCCTCATCGAGGATTGTCTGGTAGCTGTACTCCTCATAGAGCTCAGCAAAGCGTCCGGTCACATAGAAGTGAACATCGTTGGTGCCTTCTGTCTCTTCTTTATAAAGACCAGCAGCGGCAAAGTTGAAGCCGTGTACAAGAGTAGTACCACTATAAACGATGCACTTTTCAGCATTAGCGTCTGCGAAGTCAGCAAGGGTAGCGTCATCGGTAAGAGCCTTAACGAGATAAAGCTTAACCGACTTCTCACCGCCATTGAACCTTGAGGAGGCAGGAGTGCCGTCCTTGTTCAGCCAATTATGCTCCGCCGCATCGGTCTGTACCGAGTAGGTTACTCTTTCGGTCTGCTTGTCATAAACGAGGGGAGTATAATAATAGGTAGGAGTTCCGCTGCTGTGCTGTACCTCTACCAGCGCATAATACCTGTCGGTAGTTGTCAAGGTAGTAGGCTTGTCGAACTCAATGCGGAGGTCGAAGAAGTTGTCCTGCTTCGTCAAAGTAAATACATTGACATCGTGCTCGGTGGAGATGCTGTGAGCATATCCTGTGAACTCATCGTTTACAGAAGGATACTCTCCTCTGAAATCGTTGTAGGTCTTAGGATCGCTGTTGCCGTCCTTGCCGATAACGACACGGTAGTTTGCAGTGTAGTAATCCGGGTCGTAAACAACTCTGTCAGTAGAATTCGCATCATTCAGGTCAATCGAATAATCGGAGAAGGTAATCACTCGGCTGCTTACAGTATAGTCATCTTTGCTGTTTACAGTCTGGTAATTCCAGCCCACAATGTTGCTGTCCTCGTCGGTAAGCCACGATACTACATATACCAGTGGGTCGCCGCTCTGTGAGGAGCCATCAAGAGTTGTGGTAAGGTCACCGTTCTCATCATAGATACGGATCCTGACTCTGTAGTCATTAGCCTCCTGCTTTGTGAGAGTAACGGTGTTATTCTCATTATCCAACTTGTAGCCGCGGAAGTTTGAGGTTCCCTTTTTCATTACCTCTTCCGCAGTAGTGAGCCTCTCATAGGAGTTTGTCTGAGTGTTCCATGTGCTCGTGTAGTTGTACAGAGCATAGTGCAGAACGTACTGATCGGGATTGTACCTGATCTTTCCCGCCTGCTCGCCTTCGATCAAAGTAAAATCAGCGTTGCACTTGTCGAACTCGGTAAAGGTCAGATCCTGCGGGTTAGTATAATGGTATTGTGTAAAATACCCATTCCCGGTAGAATATGTGCCGAGACGCTGAACAGCGCAGGCCAACGGCGTTACATCGTAGTAAACGCTGGTGAGCCATGCAACGAGATACACCTGACCGTCATAGGTCCCGTTATAGGGCCTTGAGATACCGTCAATATCGGTCTGCGTATTGCCGGCCTTATCGACGAAGGTGACTGTGATCGTTGCATCCTGATCTTCAGCCGAAGCGTACAAAGGCTCGATTAGGCTGGTGCCGAAGCTTGAAACGAACATAAACACTGCCATTATGCCGCTTAAGAACCGACGTGCCTGTTTTGCCAATGCTTTCTTCATGTTTTCTTTCACCCTTTCATATTATTAACATATTTTTCCTCAGCCGCTAAAATGTGCCGACAGCGGCAAAAGGACATAATAATATGAATACATTATACCATATTTCGTAATCATTTTGCAACAATTTTTTTAGCTTATTTGTTAGAAATTTTAGCCCGTTTCTTGTGGATTTTACACAATTTTAGTTTACAATCCGCCAGATAACACCGATTAATACATTTTATTGCAGTTTGCAAGCTAAAAGCTTGACAGATTTTCAGGGCTGTAAAGCGATGCGCTTGACAAATTTGGGCGAAAATAAAGACGCCGGAGAGCAGTCATTTCTGCCCTCCGACGTCAAGCTATCGGACTTGCAATGCGTGTTTTACCCTCCGGTGAGAGAAAAATGACCGTCACTCTCCGGCGAAATCATCGTGGTGCTGCTTTTTGACCTCGTACATTCTCCGGTCGCCCTGACGGATTATCTTATCAATGTCGTCGGTGCTGCCATCAGTCCTGAAAATGCCTATGCTGATGGTCGTTCCAAGTCCATAGACCTTAAAGGCCTCGAAAACGGCCTGCTCCAGCTTTTTGCTGGCCTCAGCCAGCTGCTCATCGGCGCTAAGGTCGTCAATAACGGCGAATTCGTCCCCTCCCAGCCTAAAGCAGACGGACTCCGGGAAATGCTCCCTCATAAGCGAGGCGGTGGTGGTGAGCACATCGTCGCCGGCGCCGTGGCCGAAGCTGTCGTTTACAGCCTTGAAACGGTCGATGTCCATATAAAGCAGGGTAAAGGGCCTGCCCTCCATAGAGGTCAGCAGGCTGTAGAAGTAGCGGCGGTTGTAGAGCCCGGTGAGGATATCGGTGTGGGCGGCCTCAAGGATAGAATTCTCATATTCACGCTGGAGGGTGATATCCTGCACCGTCACGAAAAAGCCGGAGATATTGTCGAAATTGTCCATTATCTCTATTTCCGAGACGATGACCCGTCGGGGCTCTCCAGCTATTATCAGCTCATATTCCCGGGTGGCAGTATGCTTTTCGGGGTGCTCCTCCCGCTCCCCTATGGGGGTGAGATGAGCAGACTTCCACTCAGCATAATTAAAGGCGTCTATCTGAGCCTGAGTGTAGGCACCGGTGAGCTGAGAGAAATTGGCGTTCATACGAACGACATTCCAATCGCTGGTGAATATAGTCATGGGAAAGGGCAGGCTCTCTATCAGAATGGAGAGCTCGATGCCCAGATTGCTGAAATTGGTGACGTCGTGGCCTACTCCTACGGTGCCGAAGATGTTGCCGTATCTGTCGTAGAGAGGGGTCTTGTAGGTGGTGAACTGCTTGATTCCCTCGCGGGTCTGTACGGGCTCGTCGCAGATGTAGGTGGTGCCGGAGGAGATGGCCTGCTCCTCGCTCTCATCACAGGTGAGGGCGCTGCCCTGCTCCGGGCGGGGTACGTCCCAGATGAAGTAATGGTCGCGGCCGATTATCTCAGAACGCTTTTTGTTGACGATTTTGGTGAAGGCCTCGTTCACCAGCATATGAACTCCGTCGATGCGCTTGAACCATAGCATATCGGGAACTGTGTCGATGGTGGTGAGCAGGGCGTGCTTGTAGAAATCGGCGTCGAAGCCCAGCTTTATGCGCCGGATAAGCTTGATATACCGCCGACGCAGCTGCTCCGGGGTCTCGGAGAGGTGCCAGAAGTCGTAGAGCTCCTCCTCCATATCGCCGGCGTCCTCGCCTATAAGTATAATATTGAGCCTGCCCTCATAGCTGCGGGAGACCTCCCTTGCTATGTTCAGATCGTCGGTTATAAATACCACAGCCATTCCTGACGGGACCTCAAATCTCCCGTCATAGGGGATTGAAAGCAGGATAAGGTTCTCCGGGAGCTCCTCCTCCGGGACAGTGGTATTCAATGCCACTTTTTTCAAGGCTTTCACCACTGCCAGCTTCAGATCGGTCATAACTTCGCCTCCTGAGATAGAATACGTTACCTTTAATTATATCACCCTCCCGGCTTTATATTATTAAGTCGCTGGGGAATGTTTTTTAATATTTTATGTACAGATGTCGGATTTTTACATTTTTTCTAAGACTTTAATATTGTGTCTAAATCGTAAACAAATGGAAGCCGTACCGTAAACAATAGCAAATCGCACAAAATTCTATTGACATCTGCTGTTTTTGTGCTACAATATAGATAAAGCTAATTCTTCGCAACAGTAACAGTCTGTAAGTTGGCGGAAAATACCCCCTCCCCGCAGGGGGAGGGGGTATTTTCCGAGAACGCCCGAGCCGCTCTGCGGCGAGGGCAAAATGCGTCAGCGCTGTTCCGAAACTGCGAAGCCGGGCTATCATTTCTACAGGAGGTAATACTATGGAGCTTAAAGAGCTTATCGCCGAGAACGAATTTTACGATATCTACAGGTCTGACGACAACAAGGCCGTCAGCGTCTACAAGAAGCCGGAGTACAAGGAGAAGTGCCTCTATGCCGCCCTCACTCACGCCAGAGTTGAGACCACCCTGCAAAACTACTCCACGCTGAAAATGGCGACGCTGCACGAGGTCACCATCATCGACGGCAAATGGAGCAACGTTATGGATTGGATAGAGGGAGACACTCTCGAGCAGCTGATGAAGAAGGACCCCTCCAAGACGGATATTTACCTTGACAAGCTAATCGAGGTGCAGTGCGAGATACACGACCAGTATATGCCCCTGCTCTCCAAGCTCAAGGACAAGATGGCCAGACAGATAAAGTCGCTGGGGCAGATAGATGAAATAAAGAAGTACGAGCTGCTGACCCGCCTTGACTCTATGCCAAAGCACATCAAGCTTTGCCACAACAGCTTTGAGCCCAAGAACGTCATCATCAACGACGAGGGCACCTTTGTGGTCAACTGGGGTCACGCCCGTCAGGGCAACGCCTCCGCCGACGCCGGCAAGACCTATCTGCTGCTTAAGCTGCATATGCCGGAGATAGCTGACGCCTACCTTGAACGCTACTGCCGAAAGACCGGCACCTCCAAGAGATACGTTCAGGCGTGGCTGCCCATCGTTGCGGCAGCACAGCTTGACAAGGGCATCGAATCCGAGAAGGAATTCCTGATGCACTGGATAGATGTTGTGGATTATTCCTGATGATATGTTTAAAGCCTCCCCGAGCGGGGAGGCTTTTATTTTTTACTGGTCCACAGCTATGATATCGACCGTTATGAACATACCCTTGTCAAAGCCGTTTTCTCTGGCGGTCTCCTCAAAGCGCTTTTTGCTGCTGCTGTCGGTAAAGCCGACCACGATAGCGTCGTTCCTTTCGTCGAAGGAGATATCCTCGATGAAGTCGTATTCCATAGCCTGAAGGAAACGGTAGACTTTCATCACTTCCCTTTCCTTACGGGGTGTGTCGATGCTGTCCTCCGTAAGGCTCTCGGCGATTATCCTGCCAAGACCTTGGAAGCTTTCCTTTACGTCCGCCGGCAGGGTCACAAGCAGCATCGCCAGCCTGCTGCCGTCCTTTGAGGGCAGGAAGGCCGCATAGCCCCTGTTTGCCACTTGGGGCTCGTTACCGCTAAAATCAAACTCGCTTGTCCTGTAAAGAATGATATCCTTGTTCAGGATATCCAGCTGTATACCGATGTGATGCCTTTGGCGGTTAAAGCCGATATCGTCTGCCAGCTCGTCCAAATTCGTATGCTCCGCTGTGAGGGCGTCCAGCTGCTCCCCGCTTATCGGCAGAACGGTAAGGGACACACAGGTAACGCCGTCCTTGACGACGGTCTGATGGTTGTCCTCGCTGAAAAGCTCGGTGTCCTTGTCCCAGCTGCCGGGGATAAATGCGGAAAAGCCGGAGGCTGTCAGCTCCCTATTGCAATCCGACTGGAGCTTTAAAAACCTTTCATAGTCGCTGTCCGGCCGGAGGCAGAGAATTATTATCAGGCACGCCGCAGCGGCCAGCAGCACTCCGCCGCAGGCTATTGCGGCTATTTTCTTTTTCGTCATTTTCTGTCCCTCTCTATCAGCAGCTCTATCGCCCTGACTGCGCACTCTATGGCGCGGGAGGAATCGAGGTTTTGAGTTGTATCGGTGCCGGCGTGGGCCAGCTCCATGTTCCAGATGGCCGTCAGCACAGAGCCGCAGCGCACGCCCCTAGCCAGCCCCACCGAGTAGATAGCGGCGCACTCCATCTCGCTGCACAGGCAGCCGAGGCGCTTGTAGCTTTCCCAGCGGTTTTCTAAGGTATAATGGACGGGTGAGGCCTCCGTCTCCACCTGACCGTAGAAGCTGTCCTTGGAGTGAACCACACCCACATGGAAGCGTCTGCCGTTTTTATCCTCGGAGGACTCCCTTGCGGCCTCAGCCAGTGCTTCGGTGACGTCAAAGTCCGCAGCTGCGGGGTATCCGGAGGGGAGGTATTCCCTGCTGGTGCCCTCGCCACAAATTGCAGCCGAGGCAATGAGCAGGTCTCCGGCGCGGACCTTTTCTGCTATGCCGCCGGAGGTGCCGACGCGGATAAAGGTGTCCGCTCCGCACTTGACAAGCTCCTCCACGGCTATGGCTGCGGAGGGGCCGCCTATGCCTGTGGAGCAGACGGTCACAGCCTCACCCGCAAGGGTACCGGTATAGACGTTGAACTCCCGATTGCAGGCCATCTGCCTTGCGTCCTTTAAAAGGGCGGCGATAAGCGGCACTCTGCCGGGGTCGCCGGGAAGGATAACGTATCTTCCCACCTCTGAGGGGAGGGTCTGTATATGGAACTGTCTCTCGCCGTCTGTGATGCTTGACATATTCATTCCTCGCTTTCGTCAAAATATGGGTCGGGCGCTTCTGCCCTTTTGCGCTCGCTCCTGCCTATCAGTATCAGCAACAGCGACACTATGAACATCGCTGAGCCGCCTATAAGCATCATGGTGCCAAAGAAGTCGGGTCCCCGCTCCTCCGGGACATAATAGATGCCGGGGTCGTCGGGGTCGAGGTAAAGCTCTACGGTCTCCCCTTCCTCGAACTGCTTGGGAGTGAAGGTGTAGCCGCTCTCCTTTTCATAGTCCCTGCCGCCGTAGCTGTATGCATAGACCGGAGCGTAGGAGACTATGCGCCTGCCGTTGCGCTTTCTTACATTCTCCACATTGCGGACGACGGTAGCTTCGGTTTTATAGGTGCATCTGCGTTCCAGCGCCTTATTGTTATTGAGGGTTGTGATGCCGATGCCCATAAAGAACAGCCCCAATATCATAAACACAGCTATGATGATTTTTCCGGCTGTTGAGTCCATTCTTACCTTTGACATTCTTGACATAAGCGGTCACCTGTCCGTATCATCGCCGTACACCTGACGGGGCAGCGGCTGATTGGGGTCGTACATCAGTGGTGTGGTCTTTCTGCTCTGTCTTATCATAATAAGGACGACTATAAAGCCCGCTATGGCGGTCACTCCGCCTATTGCCATAAATACTATTCCCATTACCCAGCCGCTGTTATCCTCGGGGACGTAGACAGTCTTAGGCTCGTAGGGGTCCAGCAGCAGCTTTACCACCTGACCCTTTTCAAACTTGGGCGGGCGGGAGGCTATATCGCTCACATAGGTATAGCTCTTGCCCTCATACTCATAGCTGTAGACGGGGGCGTAGTTTATCACCGTATCGCCGTCGTCGTCAGTGCTCTCCCGTCTTTCCAGGTCGATGACTGTGGCGATGGTTTCAAAGGTGCAGACCTTTTTTCTGGCAGCCATCTGCCCGGTGAACACCGCCCCCACGATGAGGAATACCAGCCCGAACAGCGGGATAAGCATAGCGAGAACTATTGCCGTAACAGAGCCGTTCCTTTTTCTTTTCATTGGTATCTTCTCCCCTTTGTGAAAACGGTATCTCCGGGGTGCGGGGATACCGTTAATGGGTTTAAATGTTTATTCGTCGGAAAAGGGTATTTCTCCGCCGCAGGCGGAGATAATATCCTTTTTACGAAAAGCTCCGAGCCGCGCCAGCGGCGAGGAGCATTTTTTACTTGTCTATCTTCATCGAGATATCGAAGGCCTTGACCGAATGTGTCAGCGCGCCCATTGAGATTATATCCACACCCGTCTCGGCTATGGCTCTTATAGTCTCGGCGGTGACGTTTCCGGAGGCCTCCAGCTTCGCTCTGCCGGCGGTTATCTCCACCGCCTTCTTCATATCCTCGCAGGACATATTATCTAGCATTATTATCTCCACGCCCAGCGAGAGGGCCTCTTCAAGCTCGGTGAGGTTTGCCACCTCCACCTCTATCTTGACGGTGTGGCCCATCTTCTCCCGCAGAGCGTTCACAGCACCGGTCATAGATCCGTAGGCGTCAAGGTGGGTGTCCTTTAGCATTGCGCAGTCGGAGAGATTATAGCGGTGATTCCGCCCGCCCCCGACGGTGACGGCGTATTTTTGCAGCACCCGCAGTCCCGGAAGGGTCTTTCTGGTGTCGGCAATGGAGGCCTTTGTTCCCTCCACCAGCTTGACGCACTTATTTGTTGCGGTGGCAATGCCCGACATATGCTGAATTATGTTCAGCGCCGTTCTCTCGCCCTTCAGCAGCGCTCTGGTATGGCAGGTGATGCGGGCGATGATATCTCCCTTGTTTACCTGCTCGCCGTCACGGATAAGCACCTCAAATTCGGCTGTGGGATCAAGCAGAGTGAACACCCGCAGGGCCATATCTATTCCGCAGAGTATGCCGGTGTCCTTAGCGACGTATCTCGCGGTGGAGACCTTGTCATCGTCCACCAGCAGGTCGGTGGTAACGTCTATATAGTTGATATCCTCAAGCAGAGCTGTTTTGATGATATCGTCGGTCTGAAACTGCATCAGCTTCATAGTAATTCTCCTTTATTCATCGTCGTCGTTGCTGTCCTTCATTATCATTATATCCACACACAGCACCAGCAATGTGCCGGATATGACCGTCAGCAGAGTCGGCAGGAATACCTCCCTAAAGCCGAAGGCGTCGGTGAAGGTCAGGACAGTGAAAACCGCCGCCGGGACACACCCCGCGCAAATTATATATTCAAGTCCTGAGAACACTGCCTTGTGCTCCTCTACAGTTATGCAGAAAAAGAAATTCAGCCCCAGCATATTCCCGATAAAGAGCACCGAAAAGAACAGCACCAGCAGCATCGGGAAGTCCATTATTATCAGCAGCAGCGAATGGAGCAGAAAGTAGCTCACCGCCGCCAAAGAGAGTATCAGCCTTTTCAAACGCCTCTCGTTCATTCAGAAGCCAGCCTCAAAGTCGATATCCACGCTGCCGAAGGCGATCTGATAAGCCTCGCCCAGCACGATGAAGGCAACGGTAGCAAGGCTCCTTGCCTCAACGTAATCCCGGTCAAGCTTGAATTTGCCGGTATCCAGCAGGTGCTTTATCTCGATTATCCTCTCGTAGCCGTCAGCAAGAGCCTGAATGTTTGGCATTACGAAATAGGCCGACTGCATAATGTGGCGTATCTCGGTGCGCAGTCCTGCGGGGATATGCTCGCTCTCGGTGGGCATTGTGAAGCGGTAGTCGATAAACTCCTTCGGCCCAGAAAGCGCCCGCTGGTTGATATCTCCTGCTGCCCGGCGGGAGAACACCAGCGCCTCCAGCAGGGAGTTTGAAGCCAGCCTGTTGTTGCCGTGAACGCCTGTGCAGGAGCATTCTCCGCAGGCGTAGAGCTTATCTACTGTCGTGCGGGCGTAAATATCCACCTTGATGCCGCCCATAAGGTAATGCTGGCAGGGGAAGATGGGAACAGGCTCCTTGGTCATATCGTAGCCCTGCTCCATAAGGTTTTGGTATATCATCGGGAAACGGTTGCGGACGAACTCCGGGTCCTTATGGGAGATGTCCAGATAGAACTCGTCCGAGCCGGTCTTTTTGGCCTCAAATATTATAGAGTGAGATACAACGTCTCTGGGAGCCAGCTCCAGACGCTTATCGTAGTTGTGCATAAAGCGTTCAAGGTGACAGTTTTTGAGGTATGCGCCCTCTCCCCTGACAGCCTCCGAGATAAGGAAGCACTCGCGGGTGCTGCGGTTGTTGAAGGCAGTGGGGTGGAACTGGATATAGCTCAGGTCCTTTATCTCTGCGCCGAGACGGTATGCAGCGGCAATGCCGTCGCCGGTGGCTATGGCAGAATTGGTGGTGTACTCATATACTCTTCCGATGCCTCCGGTGGCAAAGATGCAGAAATGGCAGTTGCAGGCAACATACTCCCCGTTCATCAAAACAAGCATTGAAAAGCCTGTCCTTGTGCGGCGGATGCGCGCCATAACGGCGTTCTCCCAGATCTCCACATTCTCCTTCTCCTGAACATTACGAAGGAGGGTCGTCTCGATTTCAAAGCCGGTGGCGTCCTTATGGTGGAAGATGCGGTGCTTGCCGTGACCGCCCTCCAGCGTGCGGTGGTAGTCGCCGTTAGGGAGCTTGTCAAAGTCGCAGCCCAGCTCGATAATGCGGGCGATATCTATCTTCGCCTCGTTGACCAGCACATCGGTAGAGACGGGGTCGTTCTCATAGCCTCCGGCGATGAAGGTATCGTGCTTGTGCATCTCGGGGCTGTCGTCGGGGGAATTGTACACTCCGGCGATGCCGCCCTGTGCAAGTGAAGAATTGCAGAGGGTCAGCTCTCTTTTGGAAAGCACCAGCACCTTAAGTGAGGGGTCGAGGTTGAGGGCGCCATAAAGGCCCGCTACTCCGCAGCCGACTATTATTACATCGTAATTGTTCATATCATCGTGACCTCTTTTGCTATGCAAGAATTTATAGGTGTTTATATTATATCACACTTTGCCGGATAATTCAACACCTTTTTTGCTTCATCGTCAAAAATCGGGAGATGCACACTGCACAAATCAGCCGGAGATTTTTGTAGAATATGACAAAAATGCTCCCTCGGTATTGACAAACCTGGGGTGCGGGTGTATGCTTTAACTGTACTATTAAGCATAGTACAGTTAGTACAGCAAGGACGGTGAAGCTATGATAACCTACGACCCTGCCGACAGGGCTCCCATATTTGAACAGCTTTGCAGGAGCGTCTGCCGGGACATCGCCGGCGGAGTGCTCTCGGAGGGGGACAAGCTGCCCTCGGCAAGAGAGCTTGCCAAGCAGCTAGGGCTCAACCCCAACACAGTCGCCAAGGCATACGGTCAGCTGGAGCGGGACGGGATAATCTACTCTATTCCCGGAAAGGGCTGCTTTGTGGCGAAGCATGAGGGAAAAGCCAACGAGAAGCTCACCGAGGATTTCCGCCGGGCAGTCAGAGAAGCTCTCGACGGCGGCGCAGATCCTCAGGAGCTTATAGATATCATCAGGCAGATGAAGTAATATCTCCTCGCTGCTGCGCAGCTCGGAGAGGGTGTGTTAAATGCATCTTCCCCCGCTGCCGCGGGGGAGACGCATTTAACGCCGGAAGAATTCGCACTTAACGCCAAAAACATAAAAAGGAGAATACAGCTATGATCGAGATCAAAAACATTTCAATGAGCTTTAACGGCAAGAAGGACAAGGAGAAGGTAGACTCCTTAAAGAACGTATCCTTAGAGATACCGGAGGGGTGCATCTACGGGTTTCTTGGCTCCAACGGAGCAGGCAAGAGCACGCTGATGAGACTTATGAGCGGCATCTACCGTCCCCGGGAGGGTGAGATACTTATTGACGGCGAGCCGGTATTCGACAACCCTGCCGCCAAGGAGAAGATCTTCTTCGTCAATGACGAGACCACACAGTTCACCGGCTACACCGTAGACGACCTGCGCACCTTCTACAAGGGCGCTTACCGCTCCTTCTCCGACGAGACGCTGGACAGGGTCATGAAGGCGCTGAACCTGCCCACCGACAAGAAGCTCTCCACCTTCTCAAAGGGAATGAAGCGGCAGGCGGTGGTGGCGCTGGGAGTTTCCGCCATGACCAAGTATCTCATCTTCGACGAGGCATTCGACGGTCTTGACCCTGCTATGCGGAGAATGGTCAAGAACATCATCACCGACGAGATATTCGACAGGAACGCCTCCCTTATCGTTTCCTCCCACAACATCACCGAGATAAGCGAGCTGTGCGACAGGGCTATGCTTATCCACGAGGGCGAGATGATCTTCGCCGATGAGCTGGACTCCCTGCGCACCGGCTTTACAAAGGTGCAGCTGGTCTTCAAGGACGGCGCTCTCTCCGAGCTCTCCGCTCTGAAGGAAAAGGCCGCCTCACTGGGGTTGGACGTTATGCAGGCGGACACTCTGGGCAGCGTAAAGCAGCTCATCGTCCGGGCGTCCGAGGAGGAGGCTATCGCAAAATTCAAGACACTCTCCCCGTCCGTACTGGAAAGCGTTCCGCTGACGCTGGAGGAGATATTCATCTACGAGCTGGAGGTCAGGGGCTACGGCAGCGGACTGGTTACAGAGAACTGACGCTCCCGAATTCGGAATACGGAATTCGGAATTCGGAATTAAGGTGTCCGCTTCGCGGAAAATTTTGCTCCGCACAAAATATAAAGATATGGAGATACAGAATATGAAACAGAGATCAATCAGCCGCATCGGGAGCTACTCCCGTGCGCTCAGAATAAACTGCCGAAAGCCCTATATCCTGCTGATCGCCCTTTGCGGGATAGCCTCGCTGCTCACAGTGCTGTCGGGACTTTTCTTCGGCATTCAGAACGACTTTACAGAAGACTTTTTAGCGGAAAGCTCCGTCTTCCTTGCGGGCGCAACTGTGATGGGCGCAGTGATGATACCCACCCTTTTCAGAGAACTCTACAACCGGCAGTTCGCGGACGTTGAGTTCTCGCTGCCCATGAGCTCCTCCGAGAGATTTCTGGCAAAGCTGCTG
>JAFUTK010000009.1 GCA_017471405.1 Ruminococcus sp. | reverse complement strand
GGTGTAGGAGTAGCTCTCCTCAATGCCGGTAAGCTCGGCTCCGGCGATATCGCTGTACTCCCGCTCCAGCTTTGGAGTGGTATTGTCCTGGAACTCATATCCGCAAACGCTGCACTTGTGGAGGGTATAGCCCTCGCTGTCGTAGGTGGGCTCAACCACCGTATCGACGTACTTGTGTCCGTCAGTGATGACCTCGTCATAGGTCCTGCCGCACTCGGTGCAGGTATAAGTGCGGATGCCTGTATGGGTGCAGTCGGCTTCCTGAGTTATGGAGGCGGTGTAGCTGTGAACGTGCTCTCCGCAGGATGCAAGCGCAGTCAGCGCTGCTGCCGCAGCTAAGACTGCCGCCATTATCTTTCCTTTCATATATTCATACTTCCTTTCGCGGGGTCTCCCCCCCGCCGTAATGAGCCGGGTCTCCGGCTGACAATAATATCTGCTGTTTTTTTGATACCTTATATTATATAACAAAACGCCCGCTGTGTCAAGAGAGGTCCTTTGGCGTTATGACAGAATTTTTTGCCTTTTATCAGCTTGTTTTTATTGACATATGCTCCTCGGTTGTGATATAATGACTATATATAATGAATAAGTATGTCAGGAGGATGATATATGGCTATATTCAGACTTGAGCCTGCCTTTAAGGACTATATCTGGGGCGGAACAAGGTTAAGAGACGATTTCGGCAAGAACTGCGACTATGACAAGGTGGCCGAGAGCTGGGAGCTCTCCTGCCATAAGGACGGTCCCTCGGTGGTTGCCACAGGCGAGGACAAGGGCCTCACCCTGCAGCAGTACATAGACAAGCATGGCAAGGAAGTGCTGGGCTCAAAGGGCGCTGCCTTTGAGAACTTCCCTATCCTTATCAAGCTCATCGACGCCAAGGACAACCTCTCGGTACAGGTACACCCCAACAATGAATACGCCCTGCGGGTAGAGGGTGAGTACGGCAAGACCGAGATGTGGTACGTTGTGGACTGTGACGAGGGCGCCGAGCTGCTTTACGGCTTCAAGCACGAGATAAGCAAGGAGGAGTTTGCGCAGCGTATTGCAAACAACACCCTGCTGGAGGTCACCAACAACGTCCCCGTACACAAGGGAGATGTATTCTTCATCGAAGCGGGCACCCTGCACGCCATTGGCAAGGGCATACTCATTGCCGAGATACAGCAGAACTCCAACACCACCTACCGCATTTACGACTACGGCAGAGTGGGTAAGGACGGCAAGCCCCGGGAGCTGCACGTTGAAAAGGCAAAGGACGTCACCCGCCTTGCTCCAGCAAAGCAATACCCCGAGACCCCGGTGGAGCAGCTTGATGGCTACACCTCAAAGCTTATGGCAAGCTGCGATTACTTCACCACCCGCGTGATGGACGTCAGTGACAAGGCCGAGCTTACCGCCGACAGTGACAGCTTTGCAAGCCTCTTGTTCCTAGAGGGCGAGGGCACCGTTGAGGGCATACCCTTCAAGAAGGGCGACAGCTTCTTTGTCACCGCAGGCCACGGCAAGTTCGTTATAGACGGCAAATGCAGGACTATACTGACAAAAGTTTAGCATGAGGTGATATTATGGCAGCAACATTTGAAAAACTAAAAAAGTATCTTGAGCAAATCGTTTATGACAAGCACGCTAACGGCTTCGATTATGACGGAGAGATGCCATTCCTTCTGAATGACTTTTACACAAAAGATCAAGTCGAACTGGATATCCGTTACTTCAAAACCGCTCTGGTAAAGACTACTACTCCCGATGGAGATGATGTTGAATATTATGAAAAAAGCAACGACACCTCCTTTATTATCAGCTTTGAAGACTACTGCAAGCTGGAAGTGAATATTGGCGAAAACGGGGCGTGGTATATGAAGGAAAAGTGGTGCTCTGTTTCCAATGATCCCCAGCTGCTGACAAGGCTTTGTGCAGACTTTGCTGAAGTCACCAAGGATATGCGAGCATACACCTTCTACTGCGATGGCTTCACCTTGACCGTAGTTGCGGCTGAAGAGCCCAAGATCTATGCTGACAATATTCCCGAGCTCGAATAAGTCCGGGGCTAAAAATAAAGACACAACACCAAACGTAAAGGAAGAAAAGCTATGAAATACTACATCGGTATCGACCTGGGCGGTACTAACATCAAGGCGGGAGTTGTCAGCGAGGATTTCGAGATCGTCGCCAAGACCTCCTGCAAAACCAATCTGCCCCGCCCCGCAGAGGAGATCTGCGCGGATATGGCAAAGGTTGCTCTGGAGGCTGTGGACAAGGCCGGCCTGACACTTGACCAGATAGAGTCGGTGGGCATCGGAACTCCCGGCACTGCCAACAGTGAGACGGGCATAATCGAATATTCAAACAATCTGGGCTTTCTGAATTTCCCAGTGGTGAAGCTGATGCAGACCCACATTGATAAGCCCTGCTATGTCGAGAACGACGCCAACGCCGCCGCCTACGGAGAATTTGTGGCGGGCGCCGCCAAGGGCGCAAACGACGCCGTATGCATCACCCTGGGAACAGGCGTGGGCGGAGGCATCATCATCAACAGAAAGATATACTCCGGCTTTAACTTCGCGGGCGCTGAGATAGGCCACACCGTCATCGACCCAAACGGCCCCGAATGTACCTGCGGAAGAAAGGGCTGCTTTGAGGTGTTCTCCTCCGCCACCGGTCTGGTGAGAATGACCAGGGAGGCTATGCTGGCGGACAAATCCTCCGTTATGTGGAAGATGAACGAGGAGGACGGAAAGGTCTCCGCAAGGACAGCCTTTAACGCTATGCGCGCCGGCGACAAGGCAGGCAAGGAGGTCGTAGACAAGTACATCAAGTATCTTGCCTGCGGCATCACCAACACCATTAACATCTTCCAGCCGGATATCCTCTGCATCGGCGGAGGCGTTTGCAACGAGGGCGACCCGCTGCTGCTGCCGCTGAAGGAGCTGGTAGCCAAGGAAGTATATACCAAAAACAGTGCAAAGAACACCGAGGTAGTCATCGCCAAGCTGGGCAACGATGCCGGCATCATCGGCGCTGCGTTCCTCGGGCTGTCACACTAACCTCCGGAGGTAATTGAAATGTCAGAAAAAAGCTACTTTTGTGACGGAGTTGACAAGGCTCCGCAGAGATCGCTCTTCAACGCGCTGGGCATGACCCGTGAGGAAATGGAGCGCCCGCTGGTGGGCATCGTTTCCTCCTACAACGAGATCGTTCCCGGTCATATGAACATCGACAAGCTGGTGGAGGCCGTTAAGCTGGGCGTGGCTATGGCCGGCGGCACACCTATCGTGTTCCCCGCTATCGCTGTCTGTGACGGCATCGCTATGGGTCATCAGGGAATGAAGTACTCTCTCGTTACCCGCGACCTCATCGCCGACTCCACCGAGTGCATGGCGCTGGCTCACCACTTCGATGCGCTGGTTATGATACCCAACTGCGACAAAAACGTGCCCGGCCTGCTGATGGCTGCGGCGAGAGTTAATGTACCTACTGTATTTGTTTCCGGCGGCCCTATGCTGGCGGGACACGTCAAGGGTCAGAAGAGATCCCTCTCCAGTATGTTTGAGGCAGTGGGCTCCTATGATGCAGGCAAGTTCACCGCTGAGGATGTGGAGGAGTTCGAGAACAAGGTCTGCCCCACCTGCGGCAGCTGCTCGGGTATGTACACCGCAAACTCTATGAACTGCCTGACTGAGGTGCTGGGAATGGGTCTCAAGGGCAACGGCACTATCCCCGCTGTATACTCCGAGAGACTTAAGCTGGCAAAGCACGCAGGCATGCAGGTAATGGAGCTTTCCAGGAAGAATATCCGTCCCCGGGACATTATGACCGAGAAGGCTTTCCTCAACGCCCTGACCGTCGATATGGCTCTGGGCTGCTCCACCAACTCAATGCTCCACCTGCCCGCTATCGCTCACGAGTGCGGCATAGAGCTCAATCTTGACGTTGCAAATGAGATCTCCGCAAAGACGCCCAACGTTTGTCATCTGGCTCCTGCGGGTCATACCTATATGGAGGACCTCAATGAGGCCGGCGGCGTTTACGCCGTTATGAATGAGCTGGCAGAGGCCGGCGTACTGAATACCGACTGCCTGACCGTTACTGGCAAGACCGTAGGCGAGAACATCAAGGGCTGCAAGAATAAGGACCCCGAGGTCATCAGGCCTCTTGACAACCCCTACTCCAAGACTGGCGGCATTGCCGTTCTGAGGGGAAATATCGCTCCCGACAGCTGCGTTGTAAAGCGCTCGGCTGTGGCTCCGGAGATGCTGGTTCACGAGGGACCCGCCAGAGTGTATGACTGCGAGGAGGACGCTATCGCCGCTATCAGAGGCGGAAAGATAAATCCCGGCGACGTTGTGGTTATCCGCTACGAGGGACCCAAGGGCGGCCCCGGAATGAGAGAGATGCTCAACCCCACCTCCGCCATTGCGGGAATGGGCCTGGGCTCCTCGGTAGCGCTCATCACTGACGGACGTTTCAGCGGCGCCACCAGAGGTGCTTCAATCGGTCACGTTTCTCCCGAAGCTGCTGTGGGCGGTCCTATCGCACTGATCGAGGAGGGTGATATCATTTCTATTGATATCCCCGCCAACAAGATAAACGTTAAGGTATCCGATGAGGAGCTGGCGGCAAGGAAAGCCAAATGGCAGCCCCGTGAGCCTAAGATCACCACTGGCTATCTGGCAAGATACGCTTCACTGGTAACCTCGGCAAATACCGGCGCTATCCTCAAGCAAGGCTGATATCCCGTGACGGGGTAATATATAGAAAAGAGGTAATTATATATGGCTAAAAAAATCCTTCAGATCTTTCTCGTTATCATCTTCGTTATCCTTCTTGTTATCGGTATCGTTGTCGGCACCTATGTTTTCAGCACTCCAAATACTGATAAGGGCAGCGAGAGCCGTCTGCTGATAACTGGAGCTTGGATATCGAGATCAGATGACAGACAGCTGGAATTCGACGAGAACGGCAACTTCAAGTTTTCCAAGCTTGAAAGTGAGGAAGTCATCGCTGACGGTTATTACAGGATAGATGAGGACAGAAATGTCGTCAAGCTGTTCATTCTCCCTGGTCATCATACCGATGATTTCAACGATTATATGAGGCTCTACTTCTTCGCTCAGATCTCCTATTCCGATCTTGTGGACAACGGCAAAGAGAAGGACGAGGAGTACACCGAGTCACAGGCTCCCAAGTGCAAGTTCCTGATAAAGAACCAGAACGGCGGCGACGGCAGCGTTTATGAGATGATCATGCCCAAGAAGACTCTTGACCTCTACTCCAAGGGTAAGAAGTTTGAAGCCAAGAACAAGTAATATAGAACGGAGCATAGCTTGAAGATACTTTTTAGAAATGTCAGAGCAGTCGATCCTCAGATGGGGCTCGACTGCGTGACAAATATTTATTCCGAGGACGGCTTTATCAGAAGCATTGGCTCTGATGAGCCGGAGGCTGACAGAATAATCGAGGGAGAGGGACGGCTAGTTGCCGTTCCCGGGCTCTTTGATATGCACGTTCATTTTCGCGACCCGGGGCTCACCTATAAGGAGGATATCCTAACTGGGGCTGCCGCAGCAAAGGCGGGAGGCTTTACCGGTGTAGCCTGTATGCCCAATACAAAGCCCCCCATCGACTCTCCGGAGCTGGTGAGGTACGTCTTTGAGAAGGCTGAGAAAACCGGGATAAATGTTATCCCCTACGCCTGTGTGACCAAGGGCATGAAGGGCGAGGAGCTCTGCGATTACGAAGCTCTGAAGGCCGAGGGCCTCACTGCTCTCTCCGACGACGGCAGACCTGTTGAGAACGCCGAGCTTATGAGGAAAGCGTTGGAGCTCTCCGTAGACAACGGGCTCATCATCGCCTCCCACTGTGAGGACTTAAAGATAATCAACGGCGGCATTATCAACAAGGGCGAGGTATCGAAAAAGCTGGGCGTCCGGGGTATGGACAGAGCCAGCGAGGATTACATCACCGCCCGTGAGATTGCCCTTGCCGCCTCCTGCGGGGCAAGGATACATATCTGCCACGTCTCCACCTACGGCTCGGTGAACATCATCAGAGCCGCCAAGCGGGACGGCGTCAAGGTCACCTGCGAGACCGCCCCTCATTACTTCACCTACACCGACGAGAAGCTGCTCACCAGAGACGCCGACTACCGTATGTCCCCGCCGCTGCGTACCGAGCGGGACAGGAAAGCTGTGGAGGAGGCTGTGCTGGACGGCACTATCGACTGCATCATCACCGACCACGCCCCTCACTCCGCAGAGGAAAAGGCGGACTTTGAAAAGGCTCCCAACGGCGTTGTGGGGCTGGAGACCTCTCTGGCGGTAACGCTGACGCAGCTCTACCACACAGGGAAGATAACTCTCTCCAAGCTGGTGGAAATAATGTCCGTAAATCCCCGAAGGATAATGGGGCTGCCGGCAGTTAAGATAGCCGAGGGCGAGAGCAGCGAGCTTTGCATCTTCGACCCCGACCTTGAATGGGAGGTCATACCCGCCGAGCTGCACTCCAAGAGCAAGAACTCGGTATTCAAGGGCGAGCACTTAAGGGGAAGGAACGTCTGCACCGTATGCCGCGGCAGGATAGTGTACGAGCTGTGAGCGGCAGGAGCAGATACGTCCCGGGACAAAAGGGTGTCCGGGGCGAGCCGCTGTTTGGCTACGGCGACACAGTTAAATTTGAGCTGATATTGCAGGGCAATGATAAGCCGAGTATACTGACCGGCACCGTCGAGATAATCGACCCACGCGGCAGCCTCGGTATGAACCAGCCATCTTATGATGTACGGGCGAAAATAAATGGGGAATACCATTTGATAAAGCACATTGCCGAATCGGATTTTCTGGAGCACATTCCATTGGAGCCGATACTACGCACCTCCCTGCGTGAGGAGAACGGCCGCACTGTCACCGAACTGCGGCTATTTTCCACCGATGAGGACGCTGTTGCATTTGAGATATGGCCCGTCACCGGCGACATAGAGCGCTGGGAAACTGTAAAGCGCCTTGACAGCCTTGCGGTCTTTGAAACTGATTTTCGCCGTCTGCTGACAGGCTTTTTCAGCAGGCTTTACCCTCTGCTGGAACCGGTCATCGGTGAGCCTGACAAATTCAGCTTCATCGAATGGGACAGACCAAATCTGATAGGCGAAAAGGACTGGAGCAGGCTCATCAGACTATTTGAGCTGAATATCCCTAGAATGAGCGAGGATATCCGCGGCTGGTTTGAGCTGCTGCTGGAATTCTGCCGCAGCTGCCTCGATGTCAGCAGTATTGTCTGCGTTGAGGGCAAGTACGACCCACACTGAAAGGAGCAGTAATATGTCATTTGACAGACTGATAGAAAACATCGTCAGGACCCAGAACCCCTCTGTGGTGGGGCTTGACCCGAGACTGGAATACGTCCCGGAATACATCGTCGAGAAGAAGATAAAGAAGTACGGCAAGACCCTCAAGGCTGCCTCAAAGGCTATCCTTGAGTTCAACAAGGCTATCATCGACGAAATACACGACATCTGCCCGGCTATCAAGCCCCAGGCAGCTTACTACGAGATGTACGGCTGGGAGGGTGTAAAAACTCTCACCAAGACTATCGAATACGCCCAGAGCAAGGGTATGTTCGTTATGACCGACGGCAAACGCAACGACATCGGCGCAACTATGGACGCCTATGCCACCGCTCATCTGGGACTTACGGAGGTAGGCGGCGAGCTTATCCCCGCCTTCGGAGCCGACGCTCTGACGGTGAACGGCTACCTCGGCACCGACGGCATCACTCCCCTGCTGGAGAAATGCAGGGAATATGACAAGGGCATTTTCGTGCTGGTCAAGACCTCCAACAAGTCCTCCGGCGAGCTTCAGGATCTGAAGCTGGGCAGCAAGACTGTTTACGCCACTATGGGCGATATGTGCGAGAAGTGGGGCTCCGACAACATCGGCAAGTACGGCTACAGCGCAGTGGGAGCGGTGGTAGGTGCCACCTATCCCGAGCAGCTTTCCGAGATGCGGGCAGCGCTGCCTCACACCTTCTTCCTCGTCCCGGGCTACGGCGCTCAGGGCGGCGGCGCAGAGGGCGTCTCCAAGGGCTTTGACAAGAACGGTCTGGGAGCTATCGTCAATTCCTCCCGCGCAGTTATGTGCGCCTACAAGAAGGAGGAGTGCGACCCCCACGACTTTGCCAAGGCTGCAAGGCGCGAGGTCATCAGAATGAAGGAGGATATAATCTCCTTCCTGCCGAAGATAAAGCTGCCCGACTGAGCAGATTAAAGTCAATACAGCCAAAAAGTGTATCCGCTCATTAGCAGAGCAGATACACTTTTTTAGTAATGTACATTTGGTACAGGCCTTTATTCCTCCGTCAAAAGCAGCTTCTTTGTTTGAGGGAGCTTAAGCAGTATCACCGCAACGATAACAGTCAAGGCTATCTCGGGGACCATATAGGCTGCATTATATACAGCGGAGTAGATATATTTGTTGCTTGCAATAAAATCGAGGTCGTCCCATATCTTTCCCGTTGAGGCAAAGACATAAACTCCGCTTAGGAAATGGCTTAAAAATCTGAGACCCAGTGCGAGGCATATACCCGCTATCCAACCCGCGGTGCCTTTTTTTCTGAACAGACCCGCAAGGCCTATAACGGTATAAGCGACGATATAATCGAGCAGTATGCAGGCTATGAGCATACCCGCTGTAAGGCCCCAGCCGAACAGCCCGTCCTGGATAGCGCCCTGTGCGAACTGGAACAGTGCAAACAGGAAGGATACCGCAAGACCGTTTACGATGCCGTACTTTATGCTGTAAAGGCATATCGGCAGCATTGAAACGAGAGTTATCGAGCCGCCGAACGGCAGTATCTTCTTAAACGGTGTGATAAGGCTCAGCGCGATGCTGAGCGCGAGCATAACGGCGCCCTCAACGAGCATCAGTGTTTTCTTGTTTCTCAATTTCAAAACTTCCTTTCCTTTGGGGTGATCCTGCGCAGACTGAAAATGCTGTCCCGGCGAAACGCAGAGACAGCACAAATAAGCCTTATTTCCCTACGTCGGCATTATCCGAATCAGGTTACGGGTCGAAGTATAGCTTTACTTCCTCTCAGCCTTTTCAAAGCTCCC
>JAFUTK010000062.1 GCA_017471405.1 Ruminococcus sp. | reverse complement strand
TGCGGCGCATTTTCAGTTCTTCACACTAACAAAGGTCACAACCGCGGGTGCAAAAGTACGTCGCCCGCTCAATTGAAAGCGACGAAGGAGCGTAACGCGAATTCGCCCGCGGGGGCGTGCCCCGCAAATTCTGATTTATCGCAGAAACTCTTTTTTTGAAAAGAGAAAATAATTATATAAATAAGGAGATAGAAAATGGGAAGGATTGTAAGAACTATCAGCGCGGATGCATCAGTTGTATGCAGCGCCATCGACGGGCGGGATATCGTTTCGCGCATTGAAGAGATACACAAGACCTCGGCGGTATGTACCGCGGCGCTGGGAAGGCTGGCGCTGGGGACTTCCCTGCTGGGCTTCGGCCTCAAGGGGGAGGACGACTCCCTGACCGTCAGACTGGCGGGCGGCGGTCCTGCGGGAACGCTCATCGCGGTGGCTGACAGCTACGGCAATGTTAAGGCATACATTCAGAACCCGGTGGTGGAAATACCCCTTAACAGCGTAGGCAAGCTGGACGTAAGGGGGGCGGTGGGTACCGACGGCACCCTTTCCGTCATCAAGGACATGGGAATGGGCGAGCCCTACTCGGGGCAGATACCCATTGTCTCAGGCGAGATAGCGGAGGACATCACCTCATATCTTGCCACCAGCGAGCAGGTGCCAAGCGTGTGTGCGCTGGGAGTACTGGTAAATCCCGACCTGACTGTGGCGCAGGCGGGGGGATTTCTGATACAGCTGCTGCCCTTTGCTCCCGATGAAGCGATAGACCAGATTGAAAAGAATATCAAGTCCATGAGCTCGGTGACTACCCTGCTTTTGGAGGGCAAGTCCGCCGAGGAGATAGCTATGATGGCGCTGGAGGGACTGGCGCCCAATGTGCTGGACGATTTTGAGGTGAACTACCGCTGTGACTGCACCAAGGAGCGGGTCGAGCGGGCGCTGATATCTCTCGGCAACGACCAGCTTGAAGAGCTGGCTCAGGACGAGGTTACAGAGGTAAAGTGTCACTTCTGTGACAAGGTTTATCACTTTACGAGCGATGAGGTGCTGGCGCTGCGGAAGTGACCACGGCTATCTCCCTCAAATTTTCAAAAAACACTTGACAAATGGGTTTGGATAGTGTATAATAATATTCGTCACTTGACAGGCAGCCGGGAGCTTAGCTCAGCTGGGAGAGCGTCTGCCTTACAAGCAGAGGGTCATAGGTTCGAGCCCTATAGTTCCCACCAAATGGAGGATTTTACTATAGAATTTGCCTTCGATGCCTGTCAGGCGACAATGCGGCCGGGTAGTTCAGTTGGTTAGAACGCCAGCCTGTCACGCTGGAGGTCGTGGGTTCGAGCCCCATTCCGGTCGCCATAATGCGGATTTAGCTCATCTGGTAGAGCGCCACCTTGCCAAGGTGGAGGTAGCGAGTTCGAGCCTCGTAATCCGCTCCAAATCGGCGCTATAGCCAAGTGGTAAGGCGTAGGTCTGCAACACCTTGATCGCCGGTTCAAATCCGGCTGGCGCCTCCAGTACACGGCGTGTACAGAAAAAACCGTCCCCTGCAAATGCGGGGGACGGTTTTTTGTTTCCTGTTATTTTTCTTCGGAATTTGTGCGGGTATTGTATTTCGCCGGAAAAGGATATTCTCCGAGCTGTGTCAGTGGCTCGGAGACGGGCGCCAGCAAATTGTGCGCTTAGGTACGGAAAAACGTTCGCTGCGCTCACTGTTTCCTGTGTAATGTAAGCTATGACATTTCGGCGCTGCGAAATATGTTTGTTCTTGAAACCTTGACTTGATTTAAAAAGGCAGAGCCTTTTCCTACACTTGCGCAGCGCCGAGTTGCGGCTGGCGCCGCAAACGAGGCTCTGCCTCGAGCTCCGGTCATGGCGCTGCCCCGACACCCCGCAAGCCTCCAGCGCGAGGCTTGACCGCGCGCTTTTTAACGCGCTTCGCGTTCGTTATCTCTATAGTTTCCATTTTATGTAATTTTTCTTTGGATATTCTCCCCTTTTATGTAAACAATCAGACGGCGGGAATGTGAAAAACAGCTGAAAATTTTTGCTGTCTATTGACTTTTGAGGAGTTTGACAGTAAAATAGAGTTATCCCTACTTAAGGGACAGCTTTGCTGCGCCCTGAATAGGATCATACAATTATAGATAAATATACAACGGAGGAACAAATGAAGAAGAAGCTCATAGCGTTCAGAGATGCAGCAAAGATATACATAAGCCGCAATCTGATGTTTATGACATTTGTGGTTACCGGTGTCATAAACTCCTTTCTGCTGCGCGTCATCACCGTTGGCTTTAACTACAATGTGATAAAGCCGGTGCTGGCGGACATAGCAATGACGCTGTTTTTCGGACTTTTCGCCTACTGCTTCAGACCAAAGCGAAGGTTTATTTACTTTCTAATAATGGGGATAATCTTTACTATCCTCTCGGCGGGAAATTCCGTTTACTACACGAATTTCCGCTCGTTTATGTCTATCTCGCTGATATCCACCGCCTCCCAGCTGGGAGGGGTGATGAACGCCGTCACCAATCTGATGGAGCCAAAGCACTTCATCTTTATATGGGCGGTCATAGCGCAAATTGTGGTCTATGTGCTGCTGAAAAAGAAAAAGCCGGGCTACTTCGACGAGGTCGAGGCGCTGCATCTGGCAAGAAAGGACGCGCTTTCCACCTTTGCGGTGGCGATGTGCACCACCGGTATCTTTGCCATGACACTGACCGGAACGGACGTATCCAGACTGGCTAAGCAGTGGAACAGAGAGTATGTAGTGGGTACCTTCGGGCTCTATACCTATCAGCTTTCCGATACGGTATCCTGCTTACATTCAAAGGTAAATATGTGGCTGGGCTACGATGAGACCCAGCAGGCCTTCACCGAGTTTTACAATGACAAATCAAACGCTGACACTCCTGCTGACACCAGCAACGAGTATACAAACATCTTCAAGGGGAAGAATGTGCTGGTAATACACTGCGAGAGTATGCAGCAGTTCTGTATGGACACCTACATCAACGGCGAAGAGCTGACCCCGAACCTAAACAAGCTGGCGAGCGAGGGACTTTACTTCTCCAACTTCTACGCGCAGGAGTCGGTAGGCACCAGCTCTGACAGCGAGTTCACATTTGCGACCTCACTAATGCCCGCCTCCAGCGGAACGGTGGCTATAAATTACTGGGACAGAGACTACACCACCACCCAGTCAATGCTAAAGGATATGGGCTATTATGTTTTCAGTATGCACGGAAACAACGGCTCCTACTGGAACAGGCTTAACCTGCACGAATCGCTGGGCTACGACAAGCTCTACAACTACTCTGAGGATTTCGACCTGGACGAGATGATAGGTCTGGGGCTTTCGGACAAATCCTTCTTCCGGCAGGCAGTTCCGATGATAAAGCAGATATCCAAGGAGCATAAGAGCTACTACGGCACGCTGATAATGCTCACCAATCACACTCCCTTTACCGATATAGAGAGAGTTTCGGATTATCAGGTGGATTTCAAGTACCGCTATCTTGACCCGGAGACCGGCATTACCGAGCAGCGCAGCGCTCCCTTCCTTGAGGGGACGAAGCTGGGAAGCTACTTCAAGTCGGTGCATTACGCCGATGAGGCAGTAGGACAGCTTATGGAGAGCCTTGAAAGTGAGGGACTGCTGGACAACACCGTCATTGTTCTCTACGGCGACCATGATGCAAAGGTCAAGGAGGACGAGTACGAATACTACTTCAACTACGACCCCTTTACCGAAGAGGTATTGAGCGACGACGATGCCGGATATATCCCGGTGGACAATTTCTACTACAACATCAACCGCAAGGTGCCCTTTATCATTTGGAGCAAGGACCTGAAGGAGCCCAAGGAGATAACCCGCGTTATGGGAATGTACGACGTTCAGCCTACGCTGGGGAATATGTTCGGGTTCAGCAATTCCTATGCGCTGGGACACGATATCTTTTCCATTGGAGAGGACGAGGAGAATGTTGTTACCTTCCCCAACAGCAACTTCCTGACCGACACAGTTTATTACGACGGTCAGAAGGAGAACTACTTCGATATCAGAGGCTACGACAATGTAACCAAGCACGCCTCCTGCAATCAAATTTACAAGGACGACCCCAACCCGCTGTACGACCCAGAGACTATGATATTCCGGGAGTTTGCCGACTCGAGCTACTGCGCAAACGCTTTGGAGGAGAGGGTGAACAACGGCGTCGTTTCAGACGAATATGTGGAGAGGTATGCGAATTATGTTGAGGAGAGGATAAACATCTCCAACGCGATTATCTACTATGATATGATAAACAAGACCGAGCACGAGTGGACTGGAGAGGCTTCGGATAACAACGGCAGAGACTTCATCTTTGCCCCTCCGGACACTTCAAAGCGCGACAGGCTCATAGCGATGTGATTCCTGCTGAAAAAAGCTCCAGAAAAAATATTTAAAAAAATCTCAAAAAACACTTGCATTTTGAAAACAAGTGTGATATAATAGTTAAGTATTGTGGACAGAAAAGTTCACTTCGACTATGGTAAGGGAGGTGCGACGTAATGGCAAAATGTGATTTTTGCGGAAAGGGTGTAACTTTCGGCATCAAGGTTTCTCACTCGCACAGAAGAACAAACAGAACTTGGAAGCCCAATGTTAAGCGTGTAAAGGCTGTAATAAACGGCACTCCCACACACGTTTACGCTTGCTCCAGATGTCTGCGTTCCGGCAAGGTAGAGCGCGCTTGATAGCGTGATATAACACCGAATCAGAAGGCCGTCCGATATGGGCGGCCTTTTTTGTATGGCTTATAGACTATAAAAAAACCGGCTCCCCTTTCGGGAAGCCGGTAAGATGTTGTTATCAGATGGAAGAATGGCTCTTGACGTAATCGATAACGGAATCAACAGTGGTGAATGCCATAGATACGCAGGTATCGGCGCAGCCGTAGTAGATAGCGATGCGTCCGGTATCGGCGTCAACCAGTGTTGCGCAGGGGAAGGTAACGTTCTGAACGTCGCCTACGCACTCATAGATCTCCTGAGGTGAGAGGAGATACTCAGCGCAGCGGTACTTAACCTTCCAGGGCTCGTCCTTGTCAAGGATGCAGGCGGAGAAGCTGTAAACAAAGCCGTTGCAGCTCTCAAGAACGCCATGATAGAAGCAGAGCCAGCCCTCAGAGGTTTCTATCGGAATAGGACCTGCACCGATCTTCTTGGACTCCCAAGCCTTGAGGGGTCCCATAACGTGTCTGTGCTCGCCCCAGTACTTCATATCAGGAGACTGGGAGATGTACATATCACCGAAGGGAGTATGGCCGGAATCGGAAGGACGGGAGAACATCAGGAACTTGTTATTGACCTTTCTGGGGAAGAGAACGCCGTTTCTGTTGAAGGGCAGAAATGCGTTTTCACACTGATAGAAGGTCTTGAAATCGTAGGTGTAGCCGACACCGATGGTGGGCTTCCAGCCATAGGCGTTGCACCAGGTCACCCAATATCTATCCTCGATCCAGCAAACGCGGGGGTCATAGCCGTAGCCCCACTGATTTACTTCCTCGGTAGCCTTGTCAGCCTGCTCGAAAACGATGCGGTCGGGGTTGATATTCCAGTGAATACCGTCATCAGAGAAGCCAGCGTGGAGTTCCATATTTCTAACCTTATCGTCAACACGGAAAACGCCTGCAAACTTACCGTTAAAGGTAACTACTGCGCTGTTGAAGATAGAGTTTGAAGTAGGGAGAAGGTTTCTGGGGATAATAGGGTTAGCATTGTATCTCCAGATAACGTCATTGCAGCCTGCGGGCTTGTCCTGCCAGGGAATGTTGGGGATCGACTGACCGTTGATGATCTGTACGCTCATAATAATTCCGCCTTTCAAATGATAATTTTTTCATTGGTAACGAGCATTATTGCTCTGTAAGTATATTAAAACATATTTTGAAAAATATTTCAAGTCCCCCCTGAAAATAGAAAACGATTAAGATTTCGTTGTAAACGTATTCTTTTCAAAGTTAATATTTATTTTACAAATAGGAAGAAAAATACTATTATAATATATAGGGCGAAGAAAACTTTGACTGTTTGAAGCAGAAAAATCATCTGAAATTTACCTAGAGATTACTATGCAATGGAATTTTTTTGATAAATTTTTTCCCTTAAAATCGCGGTTTCAGAGAATCACCCTGCAATTTGTATACAAAATGCACAATTTGTTTGCGTTTCATTGGCGGAAATGACAAAAATGTGAATTCAACCAAAAAAACAGTTGCATTTTCAAAATCACTATGTTATAATTGTACCGTAAGATTTATATCTGCAACAAACTTATATTAGGAGGAATACAAAAATGAAGCTTTTTAAGAGAGTTTCCGCAGTTGTTGCATCTGCTGCTATGGCAGCTACAATGGCTATCACAGCATCGGCTGCTACTTATGAGGACGCAGTTCAGGCTGCAAAGGACGCAGGCGTTCAGGCCCACAACGTTCAGCAGCTTTCCAACTTCCTGGAGCCCAACAAGGACAAGTTCACTTCTGATCAGTATGACAAGATGATCGAGGCTGTTAAGTCCGTTTCCGACACCTACATCGCTCCTAAGGCTACCGAGCTCTTCAGCAAGAAGCCTGCTGAGCTGACCGAGGACGAGAAGGTTCAGATCGGTAAGTCCTTCAGCGAGGATGACAAGGCTGCTATCATCAAGGCTCTGGTTGACCTTGGTGCAAGCGTTGGCGTTGAGGTTACTGCTGAGGTAAGCAACTCCAATATTGGTTTTGATGTATCCGCTAAGTTCAACGGCGTTGAGACTCCTGTAGACGACCCTGTTGCTCAGACCGGTGATGCTGCAGACTTCAACACTACTATTGCTTTCGTAGCTGCTTGCGCTGTTCTGCTTGCTGGTACTGGCCTCGTAGTTGTTGCTAAGAAGAACAAGGAGAACTAATTTTCCTTAAAACTTACGGAGTGAATTTAATATGAGTGACAGAAATTCTGTTAAACATAACAGTAGTTCCCGTCACCACAAACAATCCGGATCCAATAAGGTGCTGAGAGCGTTGACGTATGTTCTCACACCTTTTTTGGTTTTTGTTATTGTTTGCGGTACCTTTGTACTGGCCCTCTATGCCCCTTATTCCAAAGCACATCCTTATTTGAATACCATTTTCAACAGGAACAGCGTCAAAACTCAGGGCGACAGCCAGGTGAGCCTCTATCACCCGGATGATGTGGAGCTACAGATAGGCGAGGTCGTTATCGATGAAGGTGATCCAGAAGATGATGGGGAAAAGACTGAGGAAACTCACACCATCATCTATCCTTACTATGGCGACAGATATGGAACCTTCACCTGCGAAAACGCCGGAATGATCGACTTGCCTATTGTTGCCGGAACTCGCTATGAAGTGCTGAACTACGGCATTGGTTGGTACAACGGCTCGGTGTTTATCGGTAAGCCGGGAAATGTGGTGCTGGCAGGTCACAACAACACATATTTTGCTCTGCTGTTTCAGGTCAAGATCGGCGATATCGTCGAAATTGAAACTGATTACTGCAAGCTGACCTACATCGTAACGGATACTGTTATATTCAATTATAAGGATCTGACCTATATACAGCCTACGGACGGTGTTGACAGACTGACCTGCTATACCTGCTGGACTAACCGCAGGCTCGGTGTGAGCATTGAGAGATATGCTATCCTCTGCGACCTTGTCAGCCGTGAGTGGAAGGAAGTTGAGGCGGCACAATGAAAAGACTGTATCATTATGTGCCGATGCTGCTGCTCTCGATATTTGTGATAATACTTATCATACTGGCAGAGGCTGTGTTCTTTACAAGACACACTTTACTTGATGCGGAGATATACAAATCGGCTATGGATCAGAAATCTGTATCCACTGCGATGCATGGAGAGCTGGTGAGATACTTCACTTCCCTCTCTAGCGCTACCGGTATCCCGCCGGAGGTTTTCAATGATCCCCTTGACGAGGACGAGCTTTACACAGCGTCATACAGTCTGCTGAAATCCTCACTCAATTACCTGACTGACAAGGATGCTCCCAAGCCGGAGAGCAACTACGATTTTTCTAAGCTGGAAAAGAGCATTACTGATTATGTCGAGAACGATGCCCAAGAGAGAGGCATTGAGAAGGACGAGGAATACCAGAAGCTGCTCGACAATACCATCAGTATTGCTGATCAGCAGGTCGCCAGCCGTCTTGATATGATACTGTTGAAGGAGCTGTCCAACACAGGTGTAGGCGAGAAGATACACAAGTATTCCAGCTGGCTGATGCCGATATTCTGGGTTCTTGTGGGATTGGCTGCTCTGCTTGTTGTAGGAATGGTGATCATCGACCGCCACCATCCGAGAGATTTGCCCTATTGGGCCGGGATCATCATTGCGGTATCGGGAGGAGCTTATCTGCTCCCGGCATATATACTGCATAAGACAGGATATTTCTCCACCTTCTTCATTAAGAACGAATATATCCACAATACGGTAACCGGCGCATTTGAGATATCGCTCAACAGGATAATCAAGGTACAGCTGATAGTACTGATAATCGGGCTTCTGCTTGTGATTTCTGCACAGGTGATCCACGTTCTGTATCTCAGGCATCTGAAAAAACAGTGGAAAAAGACCCATTGGAATGAGGACAGAGAGCCGGACGACGAGGAGGAAGCTCCCGAACAGGCTGCGGAAGCTGCTCCTGTTATTCCGGAGAGCTCCGAACAAACTGATAATTAACATAAAAGCATACGCCCGAGAGGGTGTATGCTTTTTTTCATATAAAAGCGAAAAAGACAACCTATTGGCTGCCTTCTTGCTTGTGTAAAAATTTTGGAGAGGATGAAACGAGCTAAGGTCAACTTAGCAGTTTACATTCATTTTCCTATCTATTTGTTCTACAATTATAATTATACTCACTGGGTATAAAATATCAACAACAATGCAGTTACATTTTGTAACAGAACGATTACAGAAGACTGTGCTGCAAAAACAGCCTGACGGCGTTTACCGTCAGGCCGTTTTCAGACATATTATCAATACTCAACGCCATAATCGGCTCTGTACTGTCTCATAGCGGGGAGGTATTCCCTGCCCTCTACGATGCCGTCCTCAATGGCTTTGATGATGTCATTGATGGTGACGATGGAATACACCTTGATGCCGAACTCCTTGAAGGCGTCCTGAACAGCGGAGTTGTCGCTGGTAAGGGACTTCTCCATGCGGTCAACGGTGATAACCATTCCGGTGACGTCCACGTCAGCGGCGGATTTCAGCTTGGGGAGAGATTCCCGAAGCGCCTTGCCGGAGGTCATAACATCGTCGATGATGATGACCTTTTCACCAGCGGTAAGGGTCTTGCCTACGAACATTCCGCCCTCGCCATGGTCCTTGGCCTCCTTGCGGTCAAAGACGTAGGAGGCATTGACGCCGTACTTCTCAGCCAGAGCGATAACAGCCGAAACAGCAAGTGGGATTCCCTTATAGGCAGGCCCGAAAAGGGTTTCTACGGGGATATTGTTATCGTGGATGCAGTCGGCATAGAAGCCGCCCAGCTTTGAAAGCTGCTCGCCGGTCTTATAGTTGCCGCAGTTGATGAAATAGGGGGCTTTTCTGCCGCTTTTCAGGGTGAACTCACCGAAGGTGAGCACGCCGCTGTCTACCATAAATTTTATGAATTCTTCCTTGTAGGTCATTTTATATCTGTCCTTTCAGATCAAAGTATATCCAGCCGAAGCTCGCCGTTCTCTGCGGTGAGGCCAAGTGCCTTTACGCTGCCGGCGCCGCTGTCGATGAGCTGCTCTGCTATCTTATCCTCCACCTCGGCGCGGATGACGTGGCGGATATCGCGGGCACCCAGCTTGCCGCCATGAGCCTTGTGAGCAATATAGGCGGTGGCCTTGTCATCGTAGGCGAAGGTAATGCCGTTTTCAAGCAGAGGTTGCTTCATCTCGTCCAGCATAAGACCGGCTATCTTCTGATAATCTTCCTCGGTGAGAGGATCAAAGACCACTATCTCATCGACACGTCCCAAGAACTCGGGACGGAGAAAATCGCGGAGACCCTTCATCGCCTTTTCCTCGGAGACCTCAGCCTCCGACTTGTTGAAGCCCACACCCGACTCCTTGGAGGTGGAGCCTGCGTTAGAGGTCATAACGATGACGGTATTTTCAAAGGAAACGCTTCTGCCCTGAGAATCTCGGAGGGAGCCCTCGTCAAGTATCTGGAGCATTATGTTCATAACGTCCGGGTGAGCCTTTTCGATCTCGTCAAAGAGAATGACCGAATAGGGCTTGCGGCGCACCTTTTCGGTGAGCTGTCCTGCCTCGTCGAAACCCACATAGCCCGGAGGCGAGCCTATGAGCTTGGAGACTGAATGGCGCTCCATATACTCCGACATATCTATTCTGATGATAGGCTCGGTGGCGTCGAAGAGCTCCTCGCCCAGAACCTTTACCAGCTCGGTCTTGCCGACACCGGTGGGGCCGACGAATATAAAGGAGGCGGGACGGCGGCGCTTATTGAGCTGTACTCTGGTGCGCTTGATAGCCTTGGCGACCTTGTCAACTGCCCTGTCCTGACCGATGATACGCTTGGAGAGAGCCTCCTTAAGGCCTCTGATTTTCTGATACTCGGTTTCGACTATCTTATTGGCAGGTATGCCCGTCCACATCTCAATAACCTTGGAGAGATCCTCATCGGTGACCTCCAGCTTGGAGATGACCTCCTCGGTCTTTTTCAGGTCGTTCTGTATTTTCAGCAGCTCGGCACGCTCGGTGGCTAAGGTTTCGTAGTTGGGCTGATCCTGGGCTTCTAGCTCCTCGACCTTCTGCTGGTGGGCTTTGAGCTCCTTATTGAGCTTGTCGAAGTCCGAAAGCTCCTTGCTGCCGATGCTGGCTACGGCACAGGCCTCGTCCAGCAGGTCGATGGCCTTATCCGGCAGGAAGCGGTCGTTGATATATCTCTCAGAGAGTACCGCGCACATACACAGGGTATGCTCCGAAACGCGGACGCGGTGGTGAGCCTCGTAATACTTGGCGATGCCCTTCAGCACCTCAACGGTATCCTCAACTGTTGGCTCGGATACATTGACAGGCTGGAAGCGGCGCTCTAAGGCAGCGTCCTTTTCAATATACTTGCGGTACTCATTGAAGGTGGTAGCACCGATGACCTGTATCTCGCCGCGGGAGAGGGCAGGCTTTAAAATATTGGCTGCGTTCATTGAGCCCTCGCTGTCGCCGGCTCCCACAATGCTGTGGACCTCGTCGATAAAGAGGATAACGTTGCCCTCGCCCTTTACCTCCTCTACAAGTCCCTTGCAGCGGCTCTCGAACTGTCCGCGGAACTGTGTTCCGGCAACCAAAGCGGTCAGGTCTAGGAGGTAGACCTCCTTATCCTTAAGACGGAAGGGGACGTTCCCAGCGACTATCCTCTGGGCGATGCCCTCGGCTATGGCGGTCTTGCCGACGCCGGGCTCACCTATAAGGCAGGGATTGTTTTTCTGGCGGCGGGAGAGTATCTGGATAACGCGCTCTATTTCCTTGTCTCTGCCGATGATATTATCCATCTCACCGTTTCTGGCCCGCTCAGTCAGATTGGTGCAATAATTATTTAGGAATTTAAGCTCTTTTTTCTTTTCCTTGCGCTCACGGCGTCTGCGGGTGCCGGTCTCGCCGTCGGGAGACTGGTCTGCAGGGGGCTGGTTCTGAGCTCCCGCCAGGCCGCCGAAAAGATTGCTGAGAAAGCCGGGCATAGTTCCGCTGCCGCCCATCTCAAAGTCGTTACCGTCATTGAGCTCCATGAGCTGGTCGGTCATATTCTTTATCTCCTCATCGGAGATGCCCAGCATTTTCTTGAAATCCTCCGACTGGGAGATGCCCAGCTCCGCTGCGCACTGTAAGCACAGCGCCTGATGGGTCTTACTCTGCGGGTCAGAGGGGTTCTGCTGTGATATGAAAACAACTGCGGGTCGTTTTCCGCATCTTGTGCAAATTACAGGTTCCAATTTTGTTCTCCTTTCTTTTTATATCAGAACAGTGTATAGAAAAATCCGAACAGCATTGAATCGGTGATGAAGCTGTCGTTGGTTATAGCGCCGCTACGGCTCAAAGCTCTGCAAATAAGTGCTGCGACGGTGACGTACAAAAGACCCTTGACGATACCAAGCAGCAGCCCCAGTACCCTGTTGGCTCCTGAGACAGCAGGCAGATGATCTAAAACTCCGGCTATCATAAAGATAACTGCTGCAAGTGTTTCCGCCAGTACGAATACAATTATGAAGAGCATGTACCTGATAACGGATATCATCATTTTATCCAGCACAGAGGTGACGATATATTTAACGCCGCTCTGGTTGGAGGGGTCTCCGGCAAAGGCACGGACAAGGTCATAAACCTTAGCGACAGGGATATCCAGCTTATCTGCAAGACCCTCGGGGTCATCATAGCCTGCGTTTCGCAGAAGTGATGACGCCAGCTTGTTCTTAAAGAAATCCTCGGTCTGTTCCTTAAGCTGTCCGGCCTCCTGCGCGGACTTGCCGCTGCCAAGAGCAGAGCGCTCAAAGGCGGAGGCAAGGCTGCCGCCGTCCTGTAAGACGGTGGAAAGCTCCTTATCGTCCATTTCAAGGACTATGCCCTCATCCTCCATAGAGGTGCGCACCTGTGAAACGATATCGAACTTTTCAAATTCACGGTTAAGGGCGTTTTCAAGCCGCGGGGCGAAGATATCCCTGTAAATTGGCTCGCTGAACATATCAGAAATGATAAAGGCAGCGATCAGGCAGGTCACCGTTCCCAGCATCTTAATAACATACCGCACGAAGCCCTTGCTGAACCCGTTGAAGGCTGTGAGGGCTATTACAACGACAACGGCGATATCCAGTACAAATGACATCAGATCATCCTTTCAGATCAGATCTCAAAAAGGATCTTGTTTATTGATCTGCGGCTGACGAGATAAACAGCCTCATCAATGTAGACAAAATCGTTATTTTCCTCGGTAACTGAGGAGGTGGAGATCAGCGTTCCGTCGGCAGAATAAGCATCCAGACTATTTCTGCTGAGGACGAATGCCATACCGTCAAAGCATCTGATCCTCTCTACTGTATCAACACCGTTTTGAGGCTGAGAGGGTTTCATCGAGCTGTCGGAAGCATTAAAAATATATATCTTTTCATTATTATGTCCGATGCCCTCTGTTGAGATACAAGCACAATCATCACAGAGGTCGAAATGAGACACTGAGGTATCAAAAGCATAGGAGCTTATCATCGAGCCGTTATCCGAAAGCAGTAGCAGCTTTTTTTCGGTAACCACCCAAATGTCTCCCTCCTTGTTTCTTCTGGCGGCAACAACAAGGTCATCAATAGCGCTGCTTGTCACAACGGCATTGCTCTTGGTGATATCACAATAGCTGACTGTCGAGAAGGTCTTACCTTCTGAAATAGCAAAGGTAGAGACCAGAATACCGTCACCGCCGTCTGTAAAGGAAGCGTGCATTATGCGGTCACCGTTCTGCCAGTTATAGACCACCTCGCCGTTTTTATCATATACGGTCAGGGAGACAGTATACTTATCGTCCTCGCTGACAATAAGCACGTTGCCGTTATCAGCTAGATCACCGAAGAGTATAGTTCCGTCGGCAGTCTTTTCATACATCTCACCGGTCTTGTTGTAAAGCTTAAAGCCGGTGGCCTTGTTATCGAACAGCAGCAGCCGCTTGCCGTTAGTTCTCAGGATAGGATTACCAAAGCTGTGGTATGAAGTATCGCGCAGCTTGCCGTTCTGGTCGTAGGTAAATATATGCCCGTTATCCACATAGATAAGGCTGCCGTCCAGTCTGGATATCTGCGAGGTAGTGCCTGAAACCTCCAGCGGGAAATAGCCCGATTGTACAACACCGTCGTTAACGACTGTCTGCCTGGGCTTATCAAGAATTCCCTCCAGCTTCGGCACCCACAGCGAGCGGGTGTAGTAAATGACCGCAGCTATGATAACAAGTATCAGCACAATAATTAGCTTTTTCAGCCGCTTGCGGGCCTTTAGTCTGCTGCGAGCCTTGCGGAAGTCGTCCATATCAATGGTCTCGTCCTCTGCGGCGAGCTCAACGGCACGCTTAGCGGCATATTCCTCGGCGGCAGTTTTGGAAGGCTCAACTGCCTTGTAGGCCTTCTTTGTATTCTCATCGGCTGGCTTTTGAGCCTTTTCCTTTTTAGGCTTTTTAGCTTTTTTCTCTTCCTTTTTGGGCGCGGGCTTTTCAACAGGCTTTGACGTCCTTTTTTTATCCTGAGAGGTGCCCTTTACAGGCATAGCGCGCTGACCCGAGGATCCATTCTCGCGGCGGGCGGCCTTAGCGGCGGCTTTTTCAGCCTGACGTTTCCTTTTAGCTGCCTGTTTTTTCTTTTTGGCGCGGTTGGCGGCGTGGATCTTTTTGCGCTCTGCTATCTCGGCCTCGGAAAGGGAAACATTCCTCGTATGCTCGATAAGCTGTCTGCGCTCGGAACCGGCCTGCGCCTTTTTTCTGCGCTCCTCACGCTCCTGCGGAGAGAGCTTTGTTTTATCGTCCATAGTTTAGATCTGTCCTTTATCATAAAAAACTCGGTTCAGATATAGCCCCTGAGGCTCGGCGGTGATGCCCGCTTTCGTTCTGTCCTTGGCACCTATCAGAGAGGGTATACAGCCCTGAGGCAGCTTGCCTTCTCCTATATACAAAAGAGTGCCGACAGTTATGCGAACCATATTATACAGAAATCCGCTGCCGGAGACGGTGAAGCGAACAAGCTCCCCCTCCCGGGTGACATTGTATGAGAATATCTCACGGACTGTGTTTTCCTTATCACATTCTGCGCTGCAGAAGGTCTTGAAATCGTGCTCGCCGATGAAGTCCTTGGCTTCACTGTCAAGCAGAGCAACATCAATGGGGTATTTCCAATGCAGAGCGGTATCCTTATAGAAAGGGCTCCTGATTGTGCTGTTGTGAACTAAATACTCATATTCCTTTCCGGCGCAGTCAAATCTAGCGTGAAAGCCCATAGGCTTTTCCTCGCAGGATAGGACTGCGATATCCCCGGGAAGGCGGTCGTTGGCGGCTGCCACAAGGCCCTGACAGGGAATAGGGTTTGAGGTCTCAAAGGTGAGGCAGTAATTTCTGGCGTGGACGCCGGCATCGGTGCGGGAGCAGCCGTTTACTGAGATATCCTTTCCCAGCAAAGTCGAGAGTGTCTCCTCCACCGCCTGCTGGACAGAATAGGCGTTGCGCTGTCTCTGCCAGCCGTGATATGCGGCACCGTTATAAGCAAGAGTGAGAAACAGGTTTCTCATTTGAGCCTCCTCAGGTAAGGGTGTTGACTATGATTATTCCGGCGAAGAACACCGCAAAATAGATAACAGCGCAAAAGTCCACCAAATGGAGCTTGAGCTGCTTCATTCTTGTTCTGCCCTCGCCGCCGTGGTAGCAGCGGCACTCCATTGCCAGTGCTAGCTCCTCCGCTCTGCGGAAGGAGGAAACAAACAGCGGGATAAGTATAGGCACCAGCGCCTTTGCCCTCTTGATGAGGGAGCCGGTCTCCATATCAGCGCCTCTGGCCTTCTGGGCAGCCATTATCTTATCCGTTTCCTCGATGAGGGTGGGGATAAAGCGCAGGGCTATGGTCATCATCATTGCCAACTCGTGGACGGGCACCTTTATTTTCTTAAGCGGTGAGAGAAGTCTCTCGATGCCGTCGGTGAGGTCAATGGGCGAGGTTGTATAGGTCAGCAGCGAGCTGCCGATTATGAGGCAGACTATGCGCACAGTCATAAAGACTGCAAGGTTAAAGCCGTCCTCGGTTATTTTTAAGAACTTCCACTGCCAGAGTATCTCCCCTGTTCTGATGAAGAACAGGTTGAGCACAGAGGTGAAGATTATAATGGGGAGAATAGGCTTTAAGCTTTTGAGTATCATCTTGAAGGGGATATTCGAGATGAGGTAGGTGATGAGTGTGAACACTATACCCACAAAAAGCGAGAACTTATTCTTCGCCACAAAAAGCATTACTATAAATACGATAGTCAGCACCAGCTTCATTCGGCTGTCCATACGGTGCAGCGGCGAATTGCCGGGGAAATACTGGCCTATAGTGATATCCTTCAGCAAGGTATATCCTCCTTAAACGTCTGCGGGTCACTCATCTGATGAGTCGGGCTCCGCTTTCTTTTCAACTTCGATAAACATAAGCACGAACACTGCTATCAGCTGGAAGATTACAAAGATAAGTCCCGATCTTCCGAGAGCCGAGCAGATAAGTGTGCCGATAATGACACCTAAAATAAAGAACGCAATAATGCCATAGAGCTTAAGAGCGGCGGAGAGGTGCTCGTCGTCCTTATCGGTGAGGTAGAGAGATATCTGCTCTGTTGCGGTGCGGAGGTTGCCGGTACACATTGTGGTGGCAAAGGAGATGGAGTGTACCTTTCTAAAACTCTCGACCTGCAGCGAGCATACGAATGATATCAGCGTATTGGCAACGATATCGTATCTCCCGCCGACGGGAATGTATGTTACGGCTGCCAGCACAGCCGCCTCTATCAGAATTATATGCTGCCGCCAGTGCAGCGAGGAGTTTTTCAGCTTAATGCGGAGCCTGTCGGCAAGCAGCACACCCGCTACAAACATTACAATAGGCATAAGGTACTTGGCGCAGCCCAACCAATCGCGGTCAAAGAAACGCATACCCAGCAGAACAATATTGCCCGTCTGTGCATTGGCGAAAACGTGTCCGCGGACGAGGTAGCTGTAGGCGTCCAAAAATCCGCCGGCGGAGGCGAGGATAGCCGCGACGACATAGGTTTCGGACATTTGTCTTTTTGTCGTCATAGGTCTGCCCCCTTATGCTGTGATAGTATTTTCATTATAAGCTCGCTGCCAAAGCCCACTGTGTATACGTCCTCCGGAATATCGCAGCCCTGTGCCTTTAGACGATTGAACACCTTTGTCACCTGCGGGACGGAAAGCCCCATAGCAGTCAGCTCGTCGGCGCGGTGGAACACGTTTACCGGGGTGTCGTACATACTCACCTTGGCCTTGTTCATCACAAGTATCTTGGAGCAGTGCTTGGCGACGTCCTCCATTGAATGAGACACAAGCATTACGGTGTTTTTCTTTTCACGGTGATACTCCCGGATAAGGCCCAGTATCTGCGCCCTTCCCTTTGGGTCTAGGCCGGAGGCTGGCTCATCGAGGATAAGCACCTTGGGCTCCATAGCCATAACTCCCGCGATGGCAACTCTGCGCTTCTGTCCGCCGGAGAGCTCAAAGGGGGATTTGTCAAGCATTGTGTCGTCTATTCCCACGAGCCTGGCAGTCTCGCGGACGCGGCGGTCTATCTCCTCCTCTGAAAGCCCCATATTGCGGGGGCCGAAGGCGATGTCCTTATAGCAGGTCTCTTCAAAGAGCTGATACTCGGGGTACTGGAACACCAGCCCCACCTTGAAGCGTATCTCGCGCAGGCGGGCTTTATCCTCCCAGAGCTGCTCGCCGTCGATGAATATCCTGCCGGAGCTGGGCTTGAGCAGCCCGTTGAAGTGCTGTATAAGCGTTGACTTTCCGGAGCCGGTATGCCCGATGACGCCGATAAACTCCCCCTCGTCGATGGAGAGATTCACGTTATCGACAGCCACCTTGCGGAAGGGAGTGTCCTCACCGTATACATATGTAAGATCTTCTGTTTTGATAACAGCCATTTTTTACTTTCCTTTTTTAGAAACGGTATCAAGATATTATACCATATTTTTGCTGATAATGCAATACCCTTGTGAGTATTATCCGCTGTGCCGCTGCGCGGCGCAGGGGGCTGTCGGAAAAGTATATCTCTCCGCCTGCGGCGGAGAATATACTTTTTCCGGTGAGTTTAAAAATGCAATACCCTTGCGGGGGATTGTCGAGGAAGCGGTCTTATGCCAGCTCCACTGCTTTGATATTGAGGGCGTGGAACTTCTCGGGGATACGCTTGACTATGGCGCTCTTAAGCTCCTCGACGGTCATTCCCAGAGCGCCGGATTTGGCGGCGGCTGCCAGCAGAGCGATATTGAGTACCTTTGAGGAGCCGCACTTCTCGCATATGGCATCACCGTCAATGACAACTAAGCTCTCAACATTCTGTCTTAGGTATTCGATAGCCTCAGAGCCGTCGTAGCCGGAGCCGGTAAGGGATGCAGTTACGGGCTTTACCGCCTTTTTGTTGACGATAACTGTGCCGCCCTTTTTGAGGTAGGAGATATTTCTCACAGCCTCGGCAGGCTCAAAGCCGATGATAATATCCGCCGAGCCCTTGGGCAGCATAGGAGAGTCAATGCTCTCACCGGAGCGGACGTGAGAGACGACGCAGCCTCCCCGCTGGCTCATGCCGATAGTCTCGGAGGTGCGAACCTGCTCACCGCGCTCCATAGCGGCAAAGGCCAGCAGCTTAGAGGCCAGGACAGTTCCCTGCCCGCCTACTCCGCAAAGAAGTATATTATTCATCTTCATTACCTCCCTATGGCGTTTACGGGGCAGACATGTGAGCATACTCCGCAGCCGTAGCAGAGTGAGGGCTCGATGAAGGGTCTGCCGTCGGTGAGGACGATAGCGGGACAGCCTAGCTCGCGAATGCAGCGCTTGCAGCCGATGCACTTGTCCCCGTCAACCTTGTAGAGGGTCTGGGGCTTGGTAACGGCGATGCAAGGGGACTTCATTATTATCGCCCTAACGCCCTTAAGCTCCAAAGCCTCCTTGACAGCCGTTTCGGCGGCGGTGAGGTCGAGGGGGTCAACGGTCTTGACGTAGGTGCAGCCCACAGCCTCCAGTATTTTAGGGATAGATACCTTAGCACAGACATCTCCCATCATAGTGACGCCGGTGCCGGGGTGGGGCTGGTGGCCTGTCATTGCAGTGGTGGAGTTATCGAGGACTATGAGGATTATATCCGTTTGATTGTAGACGGCGTTGACAACGCCTGTAATGCCCGAGGCAAAGAAGGTGGAGTCTCCGATAAAGGAGAAGTTGACGGTGTCCGGCTCAACGCGATGTATGCCCTGAGCTATGGTGACGTCGGCGCCCATACACAGGCAGGTGTCTACCATATCCAGCGGCTTGGCGTTGCCTAAGGTATAGCAGCCGATATCTCCCGAATAGACTGCCTTTTTGCCCTTGGTGGCCTGCTTTACGGCATAGAAGGAGGCTCTGTGGGGACAGCCGGCACAGAGCACCGGGGGTCTTACCGGCAGGTCGGGAACGGGGGGCAGCTTGGGGGCGTCATATTTGATGTCCAAAAATCCGGACAGTATCTCCTTGACTGACTCAACGGTGTTCTCCCCTGCGGGCTGAACTGTACCGTCCAGCTTGCCGCGAACAGTGACGTTCAGATGGTGCTTGCCGACGATGTAGGTGAGCTCTCGCTCAATGACGGGGTCAAGCTCCTCGATGCAGACCACCTCATCAAGGCCCTCTAAAAATTCCAGAGCCAGCTTTTCGGGGAAGGGGTTGGGGGTGGCTATTTTCAGCAGCTTATGCTCTTTATCCACGCCCTGTAATGCCTCGCAGGTGTAGGCATAGCTAATGCCGTGAGTGGCGATGCCCTTCCTGCCGGAGCCGGTGAGCTTATTGAAGCGGTAGGAGGAGAATTCCTCTCCCAGCTGTGGATTGCGCTTTTCTATTTTGCAGTGATTTAAGTAGGAAGTGCGTGGGAAAATGACCCAACGCATTGTGTCCTTGACAAATCCCTCGGGCTTATGTGGCTCAAAGGAGTCCTTTACCTCGACGGAGGCGCAGCCGTGACAGACGCGGGTGGTGGGACGGAATAATACGGGAGTGCCGTATTTTTCCGAGCACTCAAAGGCGTCCTGTATCATCTCATAGGCTTCCTCGGGGGAGGAGGGGTCGAAGACAGGCAGCTTTGAGAACTGTCCGAAATGGCGGGTGTCCTGCTCAGTCTGGGAGGAAATGGGTCCGGGATCGTCGGCGGAGACTATAACCATACCGCCCTTGACACCCACGTAGGCAAGGCTCATCAGCGGGTCGGAGGCGACGTTTAAGCCTACCTGCTTCATAGTAACCAGCGAGCGGGCGCCGGAATAGGCGGCACCGGCTCCCACCTCAAGGGCTGCCTTCTCGTTGACAGACCACTCAACGTAGACGCTGCCGTCCTTGTTATTCTTTGCAATAGTTTCAAGTATCTCTGTAGAAGGGGTGCCGGGGTAGCCGGAGACCACGTTCACACCGGCGTGAACGGCTCCGAGAGCTATTGCCTCGTTGCCCATAAGGAAACGCTTTGACATATTTTATCAGCTCCGTTTATTGATATCAATACACTGTTTTATTATACCACATCGGGGCGGCAAAGTCAATTATTTTAAGGTGAAAAGGGGGTGAAAAGAGTGTCCCTCCGATAGTTGACATATTTGCAAAAATGTTGTAAAATAATTATGACTTTATTCTGTTTTGGGGAGGGAGAATATGGGGCTTTTCGATAAGGTCAGGGAGAGCCTGGCTGAGGCGCGGGAAAGAGTGCGCCTTGAAGAGGCGGCGAGATATCAGCGAATGGCGCCATACCGCCGAGGCTATGATGTCTACCCCGACGAGGTAAGGCGGCACTTCGGAATTATCCTCCGTAGAGAATACATCGTTAAGGTGTTAAGAGACACTGTCATTATAGGTCTATGCGCGCTTGGCTGTATTTTTCTAATAAAGGACAAGAGCGACGCTGTAATGTTCATATTCATTCCCCTCATCGTGGGACTGATAATGCTATTTGTATGGATAAGTGACGTCCGGCGGCTGATGCGGTTGGAGGTGGGAAGTTACGACCTCTTCGGTGCGATGGTCACCAACACAAGAATTGAAGAGCACACCACCACCGACTCGGACGGGTCTTCCTCCACCAGCTACAATTATTTTGTCACTCTCAACGGGATAGAGTGCGAGGTATCGTCAAAGGAGTACAGGAAGGTTAGCGTCGAGACCTATTGCTATTTTATCCGCTTCCCTGCCAAATACATAAAGGACGACAAGTTCTATTTCTTCCCCTCAGATGTGGCAGAGGCGCAGCAGAGGATAGGCCAGCATTATCCCGGCAGGGAGATGCGGCTGCGTTCAGCCCCCAGAGGCAAAGGATATCTCATATTTTTAGCGGTGCTAGTGCTGTTTTTCTGTTTCATCACCTGCTGCATAGGGCTGATGGCGAATGTCCGGGCGCAGAGCGAGCTGATGCAGCTCTGGCAGGACAACTGGCAGCTTATCGGAGCGTCCTCCGGTATCATCGGGGCGGCGCTGATACTGCTTCACAGGCACTACATAAACGAAATGGCGGAGCAGCAGCTGGAAGAAAAAAGGAGAAGGTATGGAGACAGTCAGTGAAAAAAGGCCGCGGGTGATGCTCTGCGCTGTGGATATAGGAGAATACGATGCGGAGCGCTCCCTTGACGAGCTGGCGGAGCTTGCAGATACTGCGGGAGCCGATACGGTCATCAGGGTGGTACAGAAGCGGCCCTCCTATGAGCCGGCGACCTGCATAGGCTCGGGGCGGCTCACGGAAATGGCGGAGCTGTGTGAGCGGGAGGAGATAGACCAGATAATCTTCGACTGCGAGCTGACAGCCACGCAGATACGCAACATCGAGGACGTCTGCGGAGTGCACACCATAGACCGGACGATGCTCATTCTGGATATTTTCGCCCAGCGGGCGACCACTCACGAGGGGCGCCTGCAGGTGGAGATAGCCCAGTATAAATACCGGCTGCCGAGGCTGGCGGGAATGGGGCTAAAGCTCTCCCGTCTGGGCGGAGGCATCGGAACGAGAGGCCCCGGCGAGACAAAGCTGGAGACTGACAAGCGCCACATCAGGGCGCGCATCGCTTCCCTTTCGGAGGAGCTTAAGGAAATAGAAAAGCGCAGAGGTCTGCACCGGGAGCGCCGCAAAAAGGACGGGGTGCTGGTCTGCGCTATCGTGGGATATACCAACGTTGGGAAATCCACGCTGCTGAACACTCTTACTGAGGCGGGAGTGTTGGCGGAGAACAAGCTGTTTGCGACCTTAGAGACCACCTCCCGAGCGATAGAGCTGCCGGATGGCAGGAGCGTAATGCTGGTGGATACGGTAGGGCTTATAAGCCGGCTGCCGCACCATCTGGTGGAGGCGTTCAAGTCAACTCTTGAAGAGGCTGCAAACGCTGATGTGATACTGCACATCGTGGACGCTTCAAATCCTGAATGTGAGACGCAGGCGAAGGTGACGCTGGAGCTGCTCAAAGAGCTGGGCTGCGAGGGTATTCCCGTAGTTACGGCGTTTAACAAGTGCGATCTGGTACCTTACCTTGACGAGTTCAGCTCCGGCGAGGGAGTTGTGAGAATATCCGCTAAGCGGGGCGAGGGCATCCCCGAGCTGCTGGAAGCGGTAGCGAAGGCTCTGCCGCAAAGTGCAAAGAAAATGAAGCTGCTCATTCCCTTCTCTGAGGGCGGTCTGATAGCCGACATCAGGCGTGAGGGCAAGGTCTTTTCGGAGGAATACACCGCTGACGGGACACTTGTGGACGCGCTGGTGGATGTAAAGCTTTACAACAGAGTGGAACAGTACAAATTTTCGGACAGATAATACGATTTCAAAAAGGAGTTGTTTTGTATGGATATCACCGGAATGTGGAAAATAGCCGAGGTAAATGCTTTCAAGCAGGATTTCACACAGGCTTGGATGACTGTTGAGGCTATGGAGACTGATCCGGGTGTGAACCCTTTTCAGAAGATAATGTCGAGATATGTTTTTCTTTTCGGAGAGGACGGAAAGTACCGTCAGCTTTTACCCAAAGAGCTTGACGACGGCAGCTGTACGCCTTATGATGACAAGTATGTTGCGGGAAAAGTCGGAGACTGGAAGGAAGAGGACGGCAAGCTGCTTTTGGAGAGCGAGGACGACTGGGAAGAAGCTGCCCCCACAGAGACCGGCTTTGAGATATTCGGATTTTTCAGGATAGAAAAAATATAATAACCTTATCAAAGGAGTAGACCAACTATGAAAATGAAAGAAAGCCAATTTGAACTTATCAAGGCACAGCTTAAAAAGCTCACCTCCCGGGACTGCTTTTACGGAAGAAAGCTTGCGGGCATCAACGTTGATGCCATTCAGTCTCAGGAGGATTTCGAGAAGCTGCCCTTCACATGGAAGGGCGACCTGAGAGAGGCTTATCCTCTGGGCTTGCAGGCTGTCCCCGACGAGGAGATAGTGCGCATACACTCCTCCTCCGGAACTACCGGAACTCCGGTCATTATCCCCTACACCAAGCAGGACGTTGACGACTGGGCGCTGATGTTTGCCAGATGCTACGAAATGGCGGACGTTACAAAGCTTGACCGCATCCACATCACTCCCGGCTACGGTCTGTGGACGGCTGGCATCGGCTTCCAGCTGGGTGCAGAGAGACTTGGGGCTATGACTATCCCTATGGGCCCTGGAAACACCGACAAGCAGCTGAGAATGATGGTGGATATGGAGTCAACTGTGCTGTGTGCTACCTCAAGCTATGCTCTGCTGCTGGCGGAGGAGATTGCAAAGAGGGGCATCAAGGATCAGATCAAGCTCAAGCGCGGAGTTATTGGCTCGGAGCGCTGGGGCGAGAAGATGAGGGCGCGTATCGCAAACGAGCTGGGCGTTCAGCTGTTTGACATCTACGGTCTGACAGAGGTATACGGTCCCGGAATTGGCATCAGCTGCGAATGTGGCTGCGGAATGCATATGTGGGACGATTTCATCTACTTTGAAGTGGTAAATCCCAAGACCGGCGAGCTTGTCCCCGACGGCGAGGTGGGAGAGCTGGTCATCACTACCCTTAAGAAGCAGGGGGCTCCCCTTATCCGCTACCGCACACACGACCTCACCCGCATTATTCCCGGCGACTGCCCCTGCGGGTCGAAATATCCCCGCATAGACATTATCCTCGGACGTACCGACGATATGGTAAAGGTTAAGGGAGTGAACATCTTCCCCAGCCAGATAGAGGAAATGCTCACCACTGTTGACGGCGCCTCCAGCGAATATCAGTTTATGATAGACCACCTTTATGGCAAGGACATCTGCACGCTGTTCGTTGAGGTGGAGAGCGGCACCGACAAGGAAGAGATGGAAAAGAAGATAGGTGCTGCCTTCAAGGCAAAGATAGGCATTACCGTCATCGTCAAGCCGGTGGATATCGGCGAGCTTCCCAGAAGTGAGAAGAAGTCTACGAGAGTGTTCGATAACAGGTATTGAGACGGCTTTTGTATGCGGCCGCAAAATGCGAAAAATGGTACCTCCCCCGAAAGGGGGGAGGTACCATTTTTCGTCTAAAGCCGCTTGTGCAACGACACTTTTTCTTATACAAGCAATGACTGCTTTAGGTATCACTTTTCGGCTTATGCAGGCGGTAGGAGTTTATCTTTACCAGCATATCCTTTTTGTTCTCGGACAGCGGGGCAACGCGGTCGGCGACCTTCTCAAAGCCCGCTTTTTCTATGACGCGGTTGCTGCCGATGTTCTGCTCAACAGCCTCGATAACTATAGTATCATAGCCGTCCTCGAAGAGCCGGGCTGTGACAGCTTTGAGGGCTTCGGTCATATAGCCTCTGCCCCAGTAGGCTCTGCCGGAGCAATAGCCGATGACGGGGGCGCCGTGATGAAAGCCCACCACATCTATCATTCCTATGAGGTCACCGGTGATACGGCGCTCGATGCCGTAGCGGTAACAGTCCGGTTTTTTGTACTCTTCCAGCCAGATATCCATTACAGTCTCGGTATCATGAAGGGTGTGGTGAGGGTTCCAGGTCAGGTATTTTGTCACCTTGGGGTCGCTTGCCCAGCAGGTGAAGATGCGCTTGATATCCTCCCTGCCGACGGGACGGAGCCGCAGACGCTCTGTTTGTATCTCCCTCATAGGCTCACACGTTGAAGCGGAACAGCACGATATCGCCGTCCTGCATAACGTACTCCTTGCCCTCGGAGCGCACCAGTCCCTTTTCCTTGGCAGCATTCATAGAGCCGCAGGCCATAAGGTCGTCGAAGGAGACTACCTCGGCGCGGATAAAGCCTTTTTCAAAGTCGGAGTGTATCTTGCCGGCTGCCTGGGGGGCCTTGGTGCCCTTCTTGATAGTCCACGCTCTTACCTCCGGCTGTCCGGCGGTGAGGTATGAGATAAGTCCCAGCAGGGCGTAGCCCTCCTTGATAATGCGGTTAAGGCCGCTGGTCTCGAGGCCCAGCTCTTCGAGGAACATAGCCTTATCCTCGTCGGACATATCGGCAATCTCGGCCTCTATCTGGGCGCAGATGGGGAACACAGCACTGCCCTCGGCCTTGGCGATATCGCTAACCTTTTTATAATTCTCGTTGGTGTTGATGTTGTTAGTGAAGTCAGCCTCCGAGAGGTTGGCGGCATAAATCACCGGCTTAAGCGACAGCAGCGGGGTCTCCTTCAGGGACTCCAGTTCATCCTCGGTCATATCGAAGGAGCGGGCGGGCTTGCCGTCCTCAAGGTGAGCCTTCAGTCTTTCGAGGAAGTCTACCTCGGCGGCAAGGGTCTTGTCGCCCTTCATAGCCTTTTTGGTGCGGTCGAGCTTTCTCTCGATGAGCTCGACGTCTGCGAACACAAGCTCCAGGTCAATGGTCTCGATATCACGCTTGGGGTCGATACTACCGTCAACGTGAACGATGTTATCGTCCTCAAAGCAGCGGACAACGTGAACGATTGCATCCACCTCGCGGATATTTGCAAGGAACTTATTTCCCAGACCCTCGCCCTTTGAGGCGCCTCTTACCAGTCCAGCGATATCCACAAATTCGAGGGTGGCGGGGGTGAACTTCACCGGGTTGTACATATCCCTGAGCTTTTCCAGTCTTTCGTCCGGGACGGAGACTATACCCACATTGGGCTCGATAGTGCAGAAGGGGTAGTTAGCAGACTCCGCTCCCGCATTGGTCAGCGCATTGAACAGCGTGGACTTGCCCACATTGGGAAGTCCTACCATACCTAACTTCATTGGTTATCATACCTTTCCTGTAGGTGCCGGGGGCACCTTGTTTTTCTTATCAGAACGAGAGGGCTCCGGTCTCGTCGTCGAGGGTGTTATCCTCGTCGTCGCGGTACTGGAGGTCGTCGTCATAGTAGTCGTCGAAGTCGTAGTCGCAGAAATCCTCACCCACGCGCTCGTCGTGTCTGCTCTTTCTGGGTGCTAAGTATCTCTTGCCGAGTATGACGGCGACAGCGCCGACGATAACTCCTGCCAGCATTGCGGCAAGCATTGCCCACCAGTTCATTTTGGTCTTGATTTCCATAATTTATCCTCCTTTTCTGTGACCGTTACAAGTGAAGCTGCAAGCCGCTTCGCGGCTCGGGAAAGTGCGGAAAAGATATCTCCCGCCTGACGGCGTGAGTATCTTTTCCGCCGTATTTTTACTCTCATAACGGTCTATTCAATTGATTTAAGTGACTCTACCATATCTATGCGTTTGAGCTTAAAGTGAAGCACGATGTTCACAAGCACTGCGAACACAATAGTCAGCAGGGCTCCCAGCAGGTACGCCCACCATACCAGCTCCCGATTGAACAGGACTATATCCACCTCTGATGTGATGACTACGAAATAGTGCAGCAGCTTGCCAAGGAAGAGCCCTATGACTATGCCCAGCAGCGAGGAAATAATGTTCTCGCGGTAGATGTAGGCAGAGGTCTCGATATCGAAGAAGCCTAGCACCTTGACAGTCGCTATCTCCCGGACACGCTCGGTAATGTTTATGTTGGCAAGATTGTAAAGCACTATTATCGCCAGCAGTCCTGCGCAGAATATCAGCAGCAGCACTATGGAATCCAAGCTGTCTACCGAGTTTAGGAAGCCCTTACTGGAATCTCCCTTGTATGCGATGCCCAAGAAACGGCTGTCGGAGATGAGTTTTTCCTTAAAGGTAAGCTCATCGGTATCCTTGGCGGTGTTGATAAAGGCCATTCTGTAAAGGGGCTCACCGCCGAATATCTCGTCATAGCCCTCCGGGGACATATAGATGTAGTGCAGGGCGTAATTTTTCACTACCGCCTTGACTTTCAGCTGCCGCTCCGGAAGCTCTGTGGAGCGGACGGTTATTTCGTCTCCGGTAGAGAGGTCTAAAAGCCTTGCCAGCTTTTCGGTGACAAGCACCTCGCTGCCGGATATGGAAACATTCTCCTCCGAGTCTGTGTCAGCTGTCCTGACATAGTCCAGAAAGCCTTCGGGCTCTCGGGGGACTATAAGGCTCACCGACTGAGTTGTTCCGTTGGCGGAGCCGTCCACCACTATGGAGGCATAGAGCGAGGTCTTTTCCACCTGGGGCATTTCCTTCAAAGCGTCCAGAGCCTCATATGCCTGTTCGTTGGTCTCAGCGGCGGTGATGACCGTTGCGCTGAAATCAAAGACCTCACCGAACTGCTTGTCTGCGATGCTCTTGATGGAGTGCTTAAGTCCGAAGCCGGTGATAATGAGCGCCGTACAGCCGGCAACTCCGGCTATGGTCATAAAAAAGCGCTTTTTGTATCTCAGCAGGTTGCGGACAGTTACCTTCATCAGGAAGCTTAATCTGTTCCAGACAAAGCCCACCCTTTCCAGCAGAACGCGCCGTCCCGAGGCCGGGGGCTTGGGTCTCATCAGTTGTGAAGGCTGGGAGCGCAGTGTCCTTAAGCTCGCGTACATTACTGCCGCCCCGGTGCAGAGCACCGATGCAGCCATACACAGCAGCATATATGAAAGCCGGAAGGGAGTGTCTATCTCGGGGATGTTGTACATTATCTTATAGCTGTCATAGATTATCGAGGGGAACACCTGCAAACCTATGACAGTGCCGATGCAGCTGCCGAGAATGGAAGCCGTAAAGGCGTAGAACAGGTATTTGAACATTATCTGTCCGACTGAATAGCCCAGCGCCTTATAGGTGCCGATGACGGTGCGCTGCTCGTCTATCATACGGGTCATGGTTGTGAGGGTGACGAGGGCGACTATCAGCAGAAAGAATGCGGGGAACACCTTTGCGATGGCGTCAATTTTCTCGGCGTCGCCCTTGAAGGAGGCGTAGTCGGTGCTGGAAAAGCGGTCCTGCTCATAGAAGGTAAGGACTACGGCGTTTTCAAGCTCCTCCTCTGCGGAGGCTATCTGCGCCTTGGATTGCTCCATCATAGCCGCAAGCTCCTGCCTAACTGATGGATCGCCGTTCTTTTCCGCCTCGTTGAGGCGCCTGAGCTCAGCTATCTGCTTTTCGCCCTTGACTATCCGAGACTGCATAAACAGAGCGGTAATGGAGTTTTTGTTCTCTATCGCATCGTACTGCTTCTGTGCGTCTGCAAGCTGATTTTCGGCTGAGGCAAGGTAGCTGTCAAGGTCGGTGCCGCTCATAGCGAGGACGCTCTCATAGGTGAGCAGCTCCTCCTTGGCGGAGTCGATCTTGTCCTTGGCGTCAGATTTGAGCTTTTCATATCTGGCGGTGACGCTATTATGAAACGCCTCTACCGCCTCCCGCTTGCGGATATTTACCTCATCGGTGTACTCGTCGGAGAACTGGTCAAGGCCGGAAACGCCGTCCAGACGGAGATAAAGCTCGCTGTAATAGTCCAGAACGAAATCCTGCTCCGAGAGCATTATATAGGACTGCACCTCGCCGTTGCCTACGTTGGTGGCTCCCCTCTCATAGCCTATGAAAAGGGGCGAGGTCACGACGCCGACTATCTCGAAGGTGTCGGTAGTGAAGATATCGTTTATATCCTCCGACTCAGTGGGGGCGGAGAGCTTAAGGGTATTGCCTACCTTAAATGTATCGGGAGAATTCACCTTGCGCTCCACTACACACTCCCCGCTCTTTTCGGGAAGCCTGCCCTCTAGAAGGACGACAGTGTTCATATCTCCCTTCATCTCATTGGGGAGAGACATGGCCTTTAGCACGATGTTCTGATTGTTATAGAAATAGAAGACGTCCTTGGAGTAGCCCGGAACTGCCGCCAGCACGTTATCAGCCTTTCTGACAGCGTCAACGTCCTCCGAGCGGACGCCGATGCTGCTCATAAGGCGCAGGTCCATAAGATGCTGCTCGTCGAAATACTTCTCGGCGGACTCCACCATATCGGGCATAGTTGCCTTGATTCCGGAGAAAAAGCCGCAGCCCAGCGCGATTATGGCGAATATAGAGACAAACCGGCTCACAGAGCGCTTTATCTCTCTGAATGTATCGCGGAACAATGCGCTTTTCATAGGACACCTCCGGGAACGTCAAATACGGGGGGAATCTGATTACTCTCCGAACCTCTCCTTAGTGAGCTTGCCTAAGATCTCGATACCCTTGACTATGTTTGCATCAGTGGGAGTGGAGAAGTTGAGACGGAAGGAGCGGCACTCGTCGGTGTCCTTAATGGAGAACGCCGAGCCGGGAACGATGGCTACCTTATAATCCTTGACGGCTGTGGTACACAGTTCCACCATCTGCTGGGTGGTAGTGCCCTCAGGGAGAGTGCACCAGATGAACAGTCCGCCCTGAGGTCTGTTGAAGGTGATCTTTGAGGAGAAGTTCTTTTCCAGCTCGGAGATCATCAGGCCGGTCTTGTGCTCGTATACCTTGCGCAGCTTTTTCAGGTGTTCGTCCAGGTCGTACTTTTTGAGAAAGCGGTAGCAGAGCATCTGGGACCACATGGTGGTGTGAACGTCAGCCACCTGCTTGCAGACTACTATCTTCTGGATAATGTCCTTATGAGCGCAGACATAGCCCACTCTTATTCCGGGGGAGAGTATCTTGGAGAAGGTGCCGGAGTAGATCACTCTGCCCTCGGTGTCCAGCTCCTTGATGCAGCGGATATCCTCGCCGGCGAAGCGAAGGTCGCCGTAAGGGTTATCCTCCAGGATAACTGCGCCGTACTTGCCGCAGAGGTCAAATGCCTGCTGTCTCTTCTCCCAGGACATAGTATTGCCGGTAGGGTTCTGGAAGTTGGGGATAAGGTATACCAGCTTGACGCCGCCTGCCTTCAGCTTTTCCTCCAGCTCGGCGATGTTGACGCCGTCCTCTTCAAGGGTGACGCCCTGGAGATCAACGTGATAGCTCTTGAAGGCGTTCAGCGAGCCGATGAAGCAGGGATTTTCCACAAGGAGGGTGTCCCCCTCATTGCAGAGCACCTTTGCGGAGAGCTCGTTTGCCTGCTGTGCGCCGCTGGTGATGATGACGTCGTCATAGTCGGGGTTGAAGATGCCGCGCTTTTTGAGTATCTTCTTCACCTCGTCACGCAGGGGGGCATAGCCCTCGGTAACGCCGTACTGGAAAGCGATATTAGGTTCCTGCTCCAGTATTTCCTTGGAGAGCTCCTCCAGCTCCTTGGCGGGGAGAGCCTCCGGTGCGGGAGAGCCTGCCGCCAGCGAGATTACCTCGGGGTCGGCGGAGTATTTGAGTATCTCTCTTATCTGCGAAGCCTGCAGATGAGCGACCTTTTCGGAGAATTTGAATTCCATGATGACCATTCCTTCCTTGAATTGTGATGCAGTCCGGCATTGTCAGTAGAGGCAGCCGTTGTTCTATCCCTCGCCGCTTCGCGGCTCGGGGCAATGCGGAAAAAGATACCCGCGCCTTACGGCGGGGTACCTTTTTCCGCCGTAAATCTAGCTGCAATAAAGACAATGTCCTTAACTTATATATTATACCATACTTTTCAAAAAAAGAAAAGCCCCCGGAGGGACTTTTTTTCGATTTTGTCAAATTATCTGCTCTGTCGGCACAGCAGCGGAAGTTTAGGCGTGAAAAGCACCCCTCCCCGCAGGGGGAGGGGTGCTTTTCACGCAAGGTGCCGTGCCGCGAAGTGGCGAGGCATAAAAGGTCAGTCGATGACGGTGTAATTATCCGCGGCGTTGTCCTTAGTGGCATACTCGCTAACGCTTAACACCTTGACTTTAAGGGGCTTCTGCCCCATATTGATGAGGATTATATCCCCCACCTTAACGTCGTAGGAAGCCCGAGCAACCTTGTCGTTTACCAGTATCCTTCCGGCGTCGCAGGCCTCGTTAGCCACCGTTCTGCGCTTGATAAGGCGGGTGACCTTTAAGTATTTATCCAGTCTCATATATTATCTCCTTTTATTAAGGAAAGCGCCCTCCAAAAAACAACCCGGCTGCGGGAGCAGTCGGGCTGTGATAAGTTCGCTTACTTGTTAACAGCGTCCTTGAGAGCCTTGCCGGCCTTGAAAGCGGGAACCTTCTTAGCGTCAACATGGATAGGCTTCTTGGTCAAAGGATTGATGCCGTCCTTTGCTGCTCTCTCGCGTACCTCGAATGTACCGAAGCCTACGAGGGAGACCTTATCGCCGTTTGTCAGAGTATCGGTGATGGTGCCGATAACTGCGGAAAGCGCCTTCTCTGCTTCCTTCTTGCTGTAGCCGCCCTTAGCTGCGACAGCGTTGATGAGTTCTGCCTTTGTCATTAGTTTTACCTCCCTATTTTTTATTTTAATAAATAATTGCTTATTCATTAATTGCACTGTAAAGCTCCGCTGCACTGGCGGAGATATCCCTGCCGGATCGCTCCAGCTGCTCGAAACGGTCTGTGAAGCTATCGCACTCGTAGCCCAGAGCCTCCTCGGCGTCGTTGCCGGTGATGCGGGCAAGCTGTGCGGTGAGCATCAGCATATTTCCCAGCGTCTCGGCGGAGACATTTTCCTGACCCTCGATGATATCCAGCTGCTTCCTTATCATAGCAACGGCGGCAGCCTTGTCCAGCTCGGCACCTGCGCGGGAAGCCCGCTTGGTGAGCTTTTGGGCCCGCATAAGCGAGGGGAATACCTTGGGTACGCTCTTTAAGGTGTCAGTAAAGCTTTCCTGACCCTTTTCTTCCTTTTTGATAGCGTCCCAGTTGGTGAGCACCTTATCGACTGTGTCGGCCTTTACGTCACCGAAAACGTGAGGGTGACGGAGTATGAGCTTTTTGCAGACCTCATCGGCAGCGGCGTCAAGGTCAAAATTGTGCTTATCCTCCTCGATGCTGCAATGGAACACCACCTGCAAAAGGACGTCTCCCAGCTCCTCACGGAGCATTGCGGGGTCGTCACAGTCGATGGCCTCCATCACCTCATAGACCTCCTCTAAAAGGTCCTTCCTGATGGTCTGGTGGGTCTGCACCTTATCCCAGGGGCAGCCGTTCTCGCTGCGCAGCACCTTAACGATATCCGCAAGGTCATAGACGTTATAGCTTTCCTTTTTCAGCAGACTTTCGATAAGCTCCTGCAAGCCATCATATCCCTTCAGTGTAAACGATGACCTGTCCGGTATCCGAACAGGCCGGGAAAATATCACCTCCTATATAATAACCTATATTCAGGAAAATTTCAATAGGTTTTGCGAAATTTTTTAAAAAAATATTTTCGTATGGCAGCTTTGGGGAGGGCGTCCATTAGCCACAGGGCTGAAAAGTACACAGCTGCGCCAAATGCAGTCACTGCAAGGAAGGATATCCTACCCTGTAAAAGCGGGAGAGGCAGTCTGCCGAGGGCGCTATTAAGGGTAAAAGCGGCGCAAGCAGCCAAAAGAGAGGCAAAAAGAGGCTTTACAAATGCAGAGATATCGGGAGGGGTATCCGTTCTTCTGAGAAGGAGGACAACAGCCGGGAATGCGATTACTCCTTGTGCTGCGACTGCCGCAATGGCGGCGCCTGTCAGTCCGAGCTGAGGGAGAGGTATCAGCAGCAGGTCGCCCGCCAGCTTAACTCCTGCGGAAAGGAGCATCAAAGCTATGGGGGCGGCCCGACAGCCAAGGGTCTGGAGGGCGGCGATGCAGGGCAAAGCAAAGGAAGAGAAAACGCAGGCTATTCCCAGCACTCCCAGCGGAAGTGCGGCGGCTACTATCTCATCGGTTCGCCCGGCAAAGAGGAAGGAAAGCAGCTCCCGGGGGAGGGTGCAGATAAGCGTCGCAAAGGGAAAAGCCGTCAGAGCTGTGACCTTGAGCATAGCTCTGACCTGCTCCGAGAGGGCGCGGCGGTCTCCCTGAGCGTAGGCCTCGGTGAGGGCGGGGACGGAGCTTTTCCCAAACATTGCGGTAAAGGTGGGTATCAGTCCGGAGACCATAAGCGCAAGACCGGTATAGGAGCCGTACATAAAGTCCGGGAGCTTATCCGCCGAGACGGAAATCTCAGTGACCATTCCGGCTGAAAGGGCTTTTCTTACACCTTGGGAGACGGTGAGCAGGTCTATTGTGCCGGTGAGAGTGGTGATGACCGCTGCCCCCGCCATTGGCAGAGAGTAGGAGAAAAGGCTCTTAACGATATGGGCTGTGCTGTCGGTCTTTCTGTCAGCGGCGAGCTGTGCAGGGGTAATGCCGTCGCTGTGACGGCGACCGGATATTGCTATGTACAGAGCGGCAAAACCGGTGGCAAGCGAGCCTGCCAGTATGGCTCCGGCGGCGGCATAGGGCAGAGCTGCGGAGAGGGCGTCCTCCTCCGTTCTGTAAAAACTGCCGAAGCAGCCGTGGGAGCGGGCAAACTCCCTTCTCGCATAGAAGAGGACGGAATAGGCCGCCGCAAGCCCCAGCACAGCCTTTATAACGGTTTCGATTATCTCCGAGCGGGCGGTGGGGAGCATATTGTGCAAGCCCTCGTAGTAGCCCCTCATCACCGAAAGTACTGCCGAAAACAGCACTGTCGGGGCGACAGCGCAGAGCGCCCAGGCTGCGGAGCTTTCGTGGAGAAAGGACTTCGCCAGCGGCAGAGACAGGAGAACGAACAACAAAGCTGCCGCCAGCCCCTCCAAGGAGTATACTATCAGGGCTGTGCGGTGCACCTTTTTGAGCTGAGCGTACCTTTCAAAGGCATAGCTCTCGGCGGTAAGACGGGCAACGGAGGCGCTTATCCCCGAGACTACCGCCGCCAGCAGCGGCGAGAACACCGCAAAGGTTCCGGAATAGTAGGCCATTCCGCTGCCTCCCAGCATATGGGTAAGAGGAATCTTATAGGCAAGACCGATGGCCTTGGTGACAAACACCATTGCAAGGAGAATGGCGGAGCCCCGCAGGAAGCCCTGTTTCTTCATATCATTAACCTCCGTCAATAGAATAACCGCACCGTCAGGGCGGAGAATACAAAGCCGGCTATGTCCGCCGTAAATGAAGAGATGAACACCCTTGCCTCTGCCTTGAGGCGGGTGGCGGAGAAATAGACGGCTATGGTGTAAAGTGTAGTCTCGGTGGAGCCCATAAGTACTGTGGCTGCCCTGCCGGCGAAGCTGTCGGGGTCGGTAACGGTGAGGATATTCTCATAGACTGCCAGCGCCCCGCTGCCTGAGACGGGTCTAATCAGTGCGAGGGGTACTGTCTCGGAGGGGTAGCCCAGACGTGAAAGGAGAGGCTCTGTCAGCTGTGAGAGGGCGTTAAGGGCGCCGGAACTGTACAGCATAGAAACTGCTGTAACCACGAGGAGAAGCATCGGCAGCAGCTCGTAAAAGGCCTTCAGGCCCTCCATAGCTCCCGCAGAAAACTCGCTGATAATATCCACCCGCCGAAAGGCGGCTATGGCAAGGATAACTGCAACTGCTGCGGGGGCGGCTAATGTGAAAAGCTGCAAGAGGCTCTCCCCTTTCCGGCATAGAGAATGAAAAGCATTATGAGCCCTGCTGCCAAGGCTGCGGCGGAGTTGAAGAGTATGGGTGCGACGCAATCAGCGGGTGAGGCGCTCCCCGCCTGTGTGCGGAGGGCTATGACCGTTGCGGGCAGCAGTTGAATGGAGGATGTATTTAGCAGAATGAACAGAGCGATGCTCCGGCGGCTGCACCGGGCTGCTTCAAGCTCTCGCATAGCGGCGAGACCCAGTGGAGTTGCGGCGTTGCCCATTCCAAGCAGGTTAGCGGCCACGTTCATTGAAACAGCTCCGGCGGCCTTATCATTCTTAAAAACGTCCGGCATCAGCAGCCGGAGGACAGGTCTTACTGCCCGGCAGACGGCCCTGACAATTCCCGCCTTTTCGGCTACCCTCATAATACCGCTCCAAAAGGTCATACTGCAAGCAAGGGTCAGGGCAAGCTCTGCACTGTCGGTGACAGACTTTGAGAAACCCTCGGAAAGGCGGCTGATATCTCCTGTGCAGAGGGAAAAAATCACAGATATGACAGCTAATGCTGCGACGGCTATACCCATAAAAGCTCCTTTAAAACGGCGTTTGCAGATGCCCGAAAAGCGGATGTGGAAATTATTAACAAATTAGACTTACCTAAACAATTTTTATTTTATTCATCAATAGGGCTTGACAAAAATCAAAATCAATTATATAATATTAGTATAGTTTATTATAATTAATTCGGCTAATTATCCATTTCGGGGGAAATAGATAAGCCGGCCAAATATGTCAGAAAAGGGGAACATTAATGAAATCGACAGGTATAGTCAGAAAAGTTGACGAGCTTGGCAGGATCGTTCTGCCTATTGAGCTGCGCAGGACATTTGACCTCAACGTTAAGGACGCTATAGAGATCTACACCGACAATGATATGATCATTCTCAAGAAGCATCAGCGCACCTGCGTATTCTGCGGAAGTCCCGAGTACGTTACAGAATACAAGGGCAAATCCATCTGCTCCGATTGTCTTGCAGACATCAAGGGGAGCAAGTAAAACACATCATACATAAAGGCGCAGACACGTTGTCCGCGCCTTTTTTATTTTATTCGGGTATATCCGGGAATATTACAGCAAAAAAGCATCCTGCCTAAGCAGGATGCTTTTGATTATCAGGTCTTGTTTTTTCTTCTGTACTCCAGGTAGCCCTCCAGAATTATGGTGGCGGCGACGGTATCGACTACCGCCTTGCGCTTTTTGCCGCGTACATTGGTCTCGTTTAAGATATTGTGCGCCGAGACTGTGGTGGAGCGCTCGTCCCACATATTGACGGGTATCTCCGTCAGCTCATTGAGCATATTAGCGAAGGCCTCGCACTTCTCTGCCCGGGGGCCTTTGGAGCCGTTCATATTGAGAGGGAGCCCCACAACTATCTCTCCCACCTCGTACTGCTGCGCCATATGGGCGACCTTCATTGCCAGCAGCTGGGCGTTGCGCTCTTCTATGGTGCCTATGGGAGAGGCTAAAAATTCCGTCCTGTCGCAGACGGCAAGTCCTGTTCTGGCGTCGCCGTAATCAACTGCCATTATTTTCATTCGCTGTCCTCCGTTCTTATCTTTGCGGAATGTGATTTGATATGCTTGCCGACTATCTCCGAGACGTCGGAGACGGTCATAAATGCGGAATAGTCGTCATTCTCAATTATCTTTCTCATTGTGGATAGCTCAATTCTGGTGATGACGCAGTAGAGGACGACCTTTTCTCCGGAGATGAGGCCGCTGCCCTCCATAAGGGTGACGGTACGTCCCAGAGTGTTATAAATATCCTCGGCTATCTCCTTGCCGTGGTCGGTGATTATCATTATTGCCTTGCCCTGCAACATTCCGGTGCTGACGAAGTCTACCACCTTGGAGACAATGAAATATGTAAGCAGCGAATAGAGAGCTCGGTCAAGGCCGAAGAGGGCGCCGGCGGTCAGGTAGATAACAATATTAAAGCCCAGAACTATCTGCCCCACCGAGAGGTTCACTTTCTTGGAGATGACCATAGCCACTGCCTCGGTGCCGTCGAGGCAGCCGCCGTTCTGAATGACTAGCCCCACTCCGAGGCCGAGTATCAGTCCTCCGAAAACGGTAGCCAGCAGCTTATCGTCGGTGACGTGGATATGAAGTCTGCCGAAGAGGGAGAGGGCGCCTGAGAACACCAGCATAGCGGCGACGGTCTTGAACAGGAAGGAGCGGTCCAGCTTTCTTGAGCCTATCCAGACCAGCGGCATATTCAGCAGCACTGTCAGCACTCCCAGAGGCCAGCCGGTCAGCTGGCTGATGATCATACTGATACCAACCATTCCGCCGTCCATTATCTTGGCAGGGACGAGTATCTCCTCCAGCGCGAAGGCGGCGACGATGCAGCCGGCGAGCATAAGTATTAGGCTTATGATATTTTTGCCCGATGACTTAGGCTTAGCTGGGGTGGTCATAGTATGCACGCTCCTTTATTTCAATGCACAATGCACAATTCACAATGCACAATTATGTGCTTTTACGATCTTTCAGAGGTGAGGCTACAGAGTTTAATGAATAATGAATAATACAAAAACGCCCTCGCCGCTGCGCGGTGAGGGTGTTTTTGGTGGAGTATAGGGGACTTGAACCCCTGACCCCCACACTGCCAGTGTGGTGCGCTCCCAGCTGCGCTAATACCCCATAAAATAGGTTCCTTGAACTGTCCTATACTATTTTAGCAGATAATGTCCGCTTTGTCAAGTATTAATTTTCGTTTTTTCTCGCGATATTTTGTATACTTTGTCATTTCCGATTTCTAAGGCTATGGAAACTCGGAAAAAGATATTCTCCCCCCTGCGGGGGGAGATACCTTTTTCCGAAGGGAATCTGTTTGCAGATTTCATATTCGACGCTTTCAGCGGCTCGTAAAAATCGGAGATACGGATTTCACACAGTTTTCATTTTTCTTTAAGTTAAGTTTTAGTTATGCGGATTATAATATCATTAAAGAAAGAAAACCGGAGCAACAATCATAACAGCAAAATAAACCGCAAAGGAGAATGGATATGAAAACAAGAAAGACTTTAGCTATACTGGCAGCAGCAATAATCAGCCTTACGGCTGCGGGATGCGCATCCGTCAATTCCGGGGAGAGCTCCTCCTCATCGTCTAAGACTACGGCCTCAAGCTCGGCTGCGATAAGTCAGGCGGCTTCAACCGCCGGCAGCACAGGCAGCAGCAGCTCCGAGCTCTTCACAGACAGAGACCTAGAGCAGACCGCTGACACCGAGGACGCTAAGACCGTTACCGTCACCGACGGCGAAACGATAGAGATAACCGAAGAGGGTGTATACATCCTTACGGGGACAGCCTCAAACTGCTCAGTCAAGGTCAATGCAGACAAGGAGGCTAAAATTCAGCTGGTGCTTGACGGTGTGAGCATCACTAACGACGACTTCCCTGCTGTCTATGTTGTCTCGGCTGACAAGGTGTTCATTACCACCGCTGAGGGCAGCGAGAACACTCTTTCCGTTACCGGCGAGTTCACAGCTGACGGTGATACCAACACCGACGCTGTCATCTACTCAAAGGACGATATTGTGCTCAACGGTCTGGGAACGCTGAACATCACGTCGGCCTACGGCAACGGCATCTCCGGCAAGGACGATTTAAAGGTAACCGGCGGCACCTACGTCATCAGCTCCGCAAAGGACGCAATAGAGGCTAACGATTCTATCGCTATAAGCGACGGCAGCTTTACCATCACCACAAACAAGGACGGCCTCCACAGTGAGAACGATGAGGACAACACTCTGGGCTCCATTACCATAACCGGCGGAACATTCACCATCAAGGCTGCTAGCGACGGTATTCAGGGAACCTCCTTCGTTCAGATAGACGGCGGCAGCTTTGACATCACCGCCTCCGAGGGCATCGAGGCGACCTACATCGTCATAAATGACGGAGTGATAAGCATCTCAGCCTCCGACGACGGCATCAACGCGGCGAACAAGTCCTCGGCTTACTCCCCCACTATTGAGATAAACGGCGGCGAGCTGACAATAGTTATGGGTCAGGGCGACACCGACGCCATAGACGCTAACGGCAGCATTTATGTCAACGGCGGAACAATTAACATCACCGCTCCCACCTCCTCCTTTGATTATGACAGCACCGCGGAATTCAACGGCGGCACTATAATCATCAACGGGCAAGAGGTCTCCGAGATACCGCAGTCCATGATGGGTGGCGGAATGGGCGGCAGAGGCAATATGGGAGGCCGCGGAAATAAAAATATGATGTGGTGAAAAGCGCGGCAGCGATAAATATAAAAGCGCCCCTCTGGGGCGCTTATTTTTTGCGCGTGAGCGAAGATATTATCCGCGCAGCGGATACCTTCGTTATTCATTATTCAATCTATTTTTAGCAGGCGCGCAAGCGCCTGCGCTCTTAGTCTCCTGTGGATTCCCGGAGTATGACCTTATGGGCAACGGTGTAATATCCGTTGTCCTTTTTCTCGGAGCCGATATTCTCAATAAGCTTTTGGCAGACCAGCTCTCCCATTTGCAGGCAAGGCTGCTCGACGGTGGAAAGGCTGGGGTTGGTCATCTCGCACATAGTGATGTTGTCAAAGCCTATAACGGAGATATCCTTGCCGACTGTATAGCCCAGCTCCACAGCCTTGCGGATAGCGCACATCGCCATAGTATCCGAGACGGTGAATACGGCGGTGGGAGGCTCCGGCAGCGACATAAACTTCTCCATAGCCCGGGCACCGTCGATATGGTCGAAGGTGTTTTTGTAGACATATTCATCGGGGAGGTCAAGGCCGGCCTCGGCAAGGGCTTTTCTGAAACCCTTCTCGCGGCTGTTGGCAGAGATGGCCTTGGTGTTTACTCCCACGAAGGCGATGCGCTTGTGACCCTTTTCGATGAGGGCTTTGGCGGCGTCGTAGCCTGCCTTCTCGTCATCGACGGTGACAGTGAGCACGTTTGCTCCGGTGACGCCCTCACAGCAAAGAGCAATGTCATAGGTCTTGGAGAGGCGGTTGAGAGTTTCGGCATCGAAGTTTGTTCCCATAAGCACAACGCCGTCAACTGTGCGGTTGAATAGCATATTCATATGCCTTGTCTCCACGTCGGTGGTGGCGTTGGAGGAGGCGGTGATGATATCGTAGCCGTACTTCTGGCCGTAGCTCTGCATACCCACACATATTTTCATATATAGTGAATGCTCGGCGTTGGGCATTATTACAAGGATAACATTGGTCTGACGCTTGCGCAGGTTGCGTCCCAGAAAGTTAGGTGAATATCCCAGACGTTCAATGGTCTCATTTACCAGCTTTGCGCTGGAGTGAGAAACATTAGGGCTGCCGTTGAGGACTCTCGAAACAGTGGCGACTGAGACCCCGGCTTCCCTTGCAACGTCCTTTATTGTGATGCTCATATATAACGGTTCCTTTCGGGTAAATTATTCATACATTGTTATTATATCACATACGGACAGAAATGCCAATATGCAAGGATAACAAAAATGTAATCGTTTTTTTGACACATTTTTTGGCAAGAAATGCTCCAACCAAATTGAGAACAGCGATTTTTTATTTTCATTGAATAATCCTCCCGAAACGGTGCAGAATACTCACAGAAGCATTAACTGCACGAAAAGGAGAAATGATATATGAAACTTCCAAGTCTTAAAGCTATCAAGGGGGCTGTCGGCAAAAAGGGTATGATTGCTGCGGCGGCTGCGGCTGTTATCGCTGTGGGAGGCGCCGGAGCAGCGGCCTACAACAAGGCAGTCAAGCAGATAAACGAGGGGCTCAACTACACTCCACCCAAGCTGTCAGACAACAGCTTTGGCATCCCTGCCGATGAAAAGACACCGGGTGTACCGAAGGAGGATATAAGCTCTGACGTCAAGGAGAACACCTCTTCCCTGCCGGAGGATAATTCCTCGTCCGAGGAAAGCGCTGTTATTTCCCAGCCCAACGTTATGCCTGTAAACGGAGAGGTTATAGTGCCCTTCAGCTTCGGAGAGCTGGTAAAAAGCGAGACGCTGGGGGTATGGAAAACTCACGACGGAGCGGATATCAAAGCCGATGCAGGCACGCCTGTCAAGGCGATGAACCACGGTGAGGTGGTGAAGATCTGGGAGGACGCCCTCTGGGGCAACTGCATCGAGATCGACCATGGCAACGGAATTATCAGCTGCTACTACGGAATGTCCCCCTCGATGACTGTTGAGGAAGGCGACACGGTGGACTCCGGGCAGGTCATCGGAATGGTGGGCGACACCGCACAGATCGAGGTGGCGGAGCCAGAGCATCTACACTTTGCCCTGCGCCGTAATGGAGACTGGATCGACCCCATCAGCTTTATCGACCCCTTCTCAAACAAATAAGCCTTTACCGATGAGGGGGTGCTTTGTGACCTTTTGCGGCCCCTCACTCATAATATTTCCTCTATAACAGGGCAGAAGAAGCCCGTAACCTGAAAAGCATAGCCTTTCCTTTCGGAAGGGGTATGCTTTTCTTTCTGTAGGGGCTTGTGTTTATACGCAGTTCATAATTATGTGATATACTTCCGGGGTAATGAATTATGACTGAAAGGAGGAGGGCTATGTTCAGCATCCTTGTGGTGGAGGACGACCTGAATACCCGCAGGCTTACGGCTGATGTGCTGGAGGAGAACGGCTACACCGTTCTTACCGCCAAGGACGGTGTTGAAGCGCTGGAGGTGCTTGACTCCAAGCACGCTGACCTTATCATCGCAGACATTATGATGCCCCGTATGGACGGCTATGAGCTGACGAGACAGCTGCGGCAGTCCGGCAGCAGTGTGCCTATAATAATGGTGACTGCCAAGGAGGCCATTCAGGACAAGAAAAAGGGCTTCATCGAGGGCACCGACGATTATATGGTCAAGCCGGTGGACGAGGAGGAGATGCTGCTGCGCATCGCCGCCCTGCTGCGGCGCTCACAGATAATGAACGAGCACAGGATAGTCATCGGGCAGACAGTGCTGGATTACGACAGACTGACCGTTACCGAGCCCTCGGGGACAAGCGAGCTGCCCCCCAAGGAATTTATGCTGATATACAAGCTGCTCTCTTATCCGGACAAGATATTCACCCGCCGCCAGCTCATCGACGAGATCTGGGACCTCTCCTCCGAGTCGGACGAGAGGACGGTGGACGTTCACGTCAACCGCCTGCGGGACAGGTTCAGGGACAACGGTGACTTTGAGATAATCACCGTCCGGGGACTGGGCTACAAGGGAGTGAAGAAACAATGAGCGGCAAGCGCAGAAAGCGCAGCCTGTGGGAGCGAATTTTCGAGCGGGGCGGCTCTGTGGTGAGGACGATAACCGTTTATGTATTCCTGATAATACTGGCGGCGGGCATCATCACCTTCGGGGCGGTAACGCTCATCAGGGCGCTGGGGTACTTCCCTACCCACTTTGAGGGTCCCATCATCTTCACGCTGCTGTTCATTTTCTCCAGTGCTGTGATAGGAATGATAATCTCCTACTTTGTATCCAAGAAGATACTCTCCCCTCTGGACGAATTCAAGGACGCTATCAGCGAGGTGGAAAAGGGCAACTTCGATGTTCAGGTGGGCAGTGAGAACGCGCCGGAGCTTTTTGCGGAGGTCATTGAGAGCTTCAACCATATGACAAAGGAGCTCAACGGCACAGAGATATTCCGCTCCGACTTCATCAACAGCTTCTCCCACGAATTCAAGACGCCGATAGTCTCTATCGAGGGATTTGCGAGACGTCTCAAAAAGGACGACCTTCCGGAGGACAAGCGGCGGGAATACATCGACATAATCATCAGCGAGTCAAAGCGGCTGACAAAGCTATCCTCAAACATTCTGCTGCTCAACAAGCTGGAAAACCAGCAATACCTCTCTGACAGGAGCGAGTTCCGTCTGGACGAGCAGATACGAAGCTGCATACTGCTGCTGGAAAAGCAGTGGAGCAAAAAGAACATAGAGCTGGTCATCGAGCTGGAGCCTATCGAGCTTTTCAGCAATCAGGAGCTGCTCTCTCAGGCGTGGCTCAATATCATTGGCAATGCAATAAAGTTCAGCGAGGAAAGCTCGCCCGTATATATCCGGGCGGTAAGCACAGACCAGCGCATACGCATAACCGTTGAGGACAGGGGCGAAGGTATGGACGAGGACACGCTCCACCACATCTTCGACCGGTTCTATCAGGGGGACTCGGCACATTCCTCCGAGGGCAACGGGCTGGGGCTGCCGCTGGTGAAGAGGATAATCGAGCTCTGCGGCGGTACTATCAGAGTTGAGTCCGCCAAGGGCAAGGGAACGGTATTTACTGTATTTTTCAAAAGTCAGGACAGAGGCAGCAAATGAACATTTTACTTATTATGGCGGCGCTGTTTTCGGCAGGCTCAATGCTGGGCTGGGTGCTGGAGCTTTTCTACAGGCGCTTCTTTTCAAATAACAATCCCGAGAGAAAATGGATAAACCCGGGCTTCTGCACAGGACCCTATCTGCCGCTTTACGGCTGCGGGCTGTGTGCGCTGTATCTAATAGCGAGGCTGGAAAAGTACGACCCCTTCGCAAACAACATCGCCAACAAGGCTCTGCTGTTTGCGGCGATGGCTCTGCTGATGACGGTCATTGAATACATAGCGGGGCTGATAGCCTTAAAGGGCTTCAAGGTAAGGCTCTGGGACTACACCAACGAATGGGGGAACATAGGCGGGCTCATCTGCCCTAAGTTCTCGTTTTTCTGGTCGGTGCTGGGAGCGATGTACTATTTTCTGATACACCCGCGGGTCATCAGAGGGCTGGAATGGCTGTCGCAAAATCTGGCGTTCTCGTTCTTTATCGGAGTATTCTTCGGGGTGTTCACTGTTGACCTCGTTCACTCTGCACAGCTGATAACCAAGCTCAAGCAGTACGCTGTGGAGAACGATGTAGAGCTGAGGTATGAGGAGCTCAAGGCACATATCCGCTCCAAATATCAAGAGCGGAGGAAGAGGTACCGCTTCTTCCACCCCTTCCGCACTGAGCGTCCGCTGGCGGAGCATATCAGGGAGATGCTGGAGGATATGCGGGCAAGGCAGGGAAAATGATGCGCGGCGGCGTGGAGGCATTTATTGCTTTTATTGTATTGGTCGTGCCGCCTCTAAATGAATAATGAATAACGAATAGTGAATAATGAAGTGTATCCAGGCTAATTGCAAGCAATTAGCCGAAAGTTTGCTACGCAAACATTTCCTTGCGCCGATTAATATTAAAGCGCCCCAGAGGGGCGCTTTAAATTTGAGCAGGTGTAAAGCACTGCGTTTTCTTTATCCCAGTGCGACATCAAGTATCATCATAGCCACAAAGCCTACAGCGAAGGAGACAGTTCCTATGTTGGAATGCTCGCCGGTGGACATCTCCGGGATAAGCTCCTCAACTACGACGTATATCATTGCGCCGGCGGCAAAGCTCAGGAGATAGGGCATTATGGGGACAACCAGCCCTGCGGCGGCGACGGTGATAAGTGCTCCCACCGGTTCAACTGCTCCGGAGAGTACGCCCATTGCAAAGGAGCGGGGCTTGCTCATTCCTCCGGCTTTGAGAGGCATAGAGATTATGGCACCCTCCGGGAAGTTCTGAATAGCTATACCCACAGCCAGAGCCATTGCGGCGGCGGCGGTGATGCCGCTGGAGCCGTTCCTCATACCGGCATAAACTACGCCTACGGCCATTCCCTCAGGGATATTGTGGAGGGTGACTGCGAGGAGGAGCATAGTGTTCTTGGTGAAGTCGGCGTGTACGCCCTCGGCCTTGTCACTGTTCATATGCATATGGGGGATAACGCCGTCCAGCAGCAGCAGGAAGAATATTCCCACAAGAAAACCAACCGCTGCGGGGATAAAGCCTAAGCGTCCCATTTCCTGCTCCGACTGCTCCAGCGCCGGGATTAGCAGGCTCCAAACCGAGGCGGCGGTCATCACTCCGGCGGCAAATCCGGTAAGCACTCTCTGAACGGAGGTCTTTAACTCGTTTTTCAGTGCAAACACGCAGGCGGCACCCAGTGAGGTGCCTGCAAAGGGTATCATTACGCCCTGCAATATTTCATTCATATATATCTCTCCCTTCCTCTGCGCACTCTGGGGAGCGGCGCAGATGCAAAGGCTTATATATCTAGGTTAGCCTTTGCTAACCATATTATATCACACTGCTGTTTAAAAGGCAATAGGGAAATAGCAAAAAAGTACAAAAGCTCCGAAGGGGCAGATAGTGCGGAATATACAAACAACAACGGCCCCGCTTTTATGCGGAGCCGTGCTGTGCATTGTAAGATGTATATATTAGGATGGAGAAAAATAATATGTGGTCGGGAGCTTAGGTGCTTACCTGTCTGATTCTCTATATCTATCAGAATACCCTTGCGGCGCTCGCGCTGCTGCGCTGTACCCCGCCCAGGTGTCCCTCTAACCTGTTGTTTATATGATACAGGGCTTTTGTGATGATTTTATGATAGGGAGGAAAAGATTAGGGAAAAACCTTGTGAGGCCTTGCCTTTTGCCGAGCCGCTGACGCGGCTCGGCGGAGAGCGCAAAAGCATATCCCCCGCCTGACGGCGGGGGATATGCTTTTGCGCCGGAAACGGCTGCGATCACTAAGTCAAACCTTCTGTTTTCTTTTTTCTCCTGCCCTCTGCAAAGTGCAGGATCAGCAGAGATATGAGCACTGCCAGCAATGCGCCTGAGGTGTCTATGAGGACGTCGGTGAACTGTCCGCTGCGGCCCTCAACAAAGGTCTGGTGGAACTCATCAGAGCAGGCATAGAGAAACGCAAAGCCAACTGAGCAAACGCTTCTGAGGGGCTTTTTTCGTATCAGGCAGAAGGCTTGGAAGACCAGCGCTCCCAGTACGGCATAGACTGTGAAATGAGCGGTCTTGCGGACACCGAAGGCAAGGTCGGAGACAAGCTGCTGACGCTCAGCCTCAGTATAGTCATCAAATTCAGGGACTATGGCATCGCAGATGGTATAGATAAAGCCGTCGCTCAGGTCGGTGGATTCGTCGGCGTTCTGGGCGGAGAAAAGGAATATCACTGCGCACCAAAGTACTGTCAGCACCGAGAATATTACTGTGCGCTTTTTCATCTCAGACGCTCTCTTGCATAATCAATGAGCACCCGGCGGTCGTTTTCCAGCTTATCGTCCACCACCAGGTCCAGCAGGCGCTGGAGCATTGCTCCGATCTGTCTGCCGGACATTCCCAGAGATATCATGTCCTTGCCGTCTACGGCCAGGTCAGTGAGCTTAAGGCAGCAGTTCTCGTTATTGACAGTCACGCCCAGCATTGCCAGCTCGTCGAGCTCGTTCATTTTCTCATCGCGCTTATAATCCGACTGCGCCATAGTGTCGGCGCGGCGCACCTCAAGATAGTCCATATAGAAGTCAAAATCGTGCTTTGCCATAAAGCGCTTGACATTTTTCCTCGCTACGGGTATGCGGTTGTCGTGCTCGATGACAAGGTCGCGGACATATGAAATAGTAGCGTTATCGCTGCGGAAGCGGTCAAGTATCTCGGTGAGCATCTCGGCGGACTTTATGGGATGTCCCTTAAAGTGGCCGGTGCCGTCCTCGTCAAAGCGGGCCATTGCAGGCTTGCCGATATCATGAAATAGCATAGCTAGGCGCAGTCTCGGGTCTGAGCGCACATTGCCGACACTGACAGCGATATGCTCCCAGACATCGTAGCAGTGATGTACGTTATGCTGCTCGAAGCCGAAGCAGGGCTCTATCTCGGGCATTATTGAGGCGAATACCTCCTTATAGTCCATAAGCACCCGGGTAACGTCTCTGCCGCAGAGCAGCTTTTTCAGCTCGGAGAATATTCTCTCGCCGGAGATATATTCCAGCAGATGGCGCTTTTCAAGCAGTGCGGCGGCGGTGCTTTCTTCTATCTTAAATCCCAGCACAGATGAGAAACGCAGAGCGCGCATTATACGCAGGGCATCCTCATCAAAGCGCTTTAATGGGTCTCCGACACAGCGGATAAGGCCGTTTTTTAAGTCCTCGGTGCCGCCGAACATATCGGTTACGGCGCCGTTCTTATCGCAGCACATAGAATTAACGGTGAAATCTCTGCGGGAGAGGTCGCCCTCCAAATCGCGGATAAAGTCCACGCTTAAGGGACGGCGGTGAGCGGAATATGAGCCCTCGGTGCGGAAGGTGGTTATCTCGATGGGGTTGCGGTCTATGATAACGGTGAGGGTGCCATGCTTGATGCCGGTCTCGATGGTGCGCAGCTCGGAAAAGACCTGCTTCATCTCCTCCGGATTGGCGGAGGTGCAGATATCCCAGTCGTCAGGCTCCTTGCCAAGAAGGCTGTCCCTGACGCACCCGCCGACGCAGTAGGCCTCAAAGCCTGCCTGCTCCAGCAGCTCTATTGCTTTTGCGGCATAGTCCGGAACGGGTATCACTGTCACGCCCCCCTTTTTTTTGAATTCGGAATATATGTTGTAAATCTACAGCTCTCACCGGGGAGGATAGTCTTTGCATCTTCTCCGTATGAGACAGTCAGCGGACTGTCTGAATTGTTCAGGACCTCCGCTGATGCTTCTATAATATGCTCGCCCTTATGGAACTGCCAGCGACAAAGGGCGGTGATGCCCGCTTTGCCATTAGAAAGGGTAAGTTCTATGTATCTGCCGGTCTGGTTGCCGGTGTCCTTATAGTCCGTAAGCTCAAAGGCTGCGGGACGATCAAGGGTAACAGGCGGGAGAGGTGCCGGCTGCATACTGTCGCTGTATGGCGACTCGGTCAGCAGGAAGGATATCTCTCCGTCAATTATAAACGTGAGGAAGAAGCCCTCCTCGAATATCTCTATGCGCTTCATTCGGTGAAGAGAATGGGCATCAGGCTCTTGTCAAGCTGTGAGCCGGCAAAGAGCAGCCCAGCAAAAACTCCGACCCATACCAACAGCGCCACATAGGCCTCGCCCTTGGCAAGCAGCTTGCGGTTGGCGCCGATAAACACACCTATAGCGAATATGAGCAGCAGCACGCCGTCAAAGCAGAGCTTATCCTTGAAGTTCAGGACAAAGCCAGCGTCCTTGATATAGGGTATGAGCCTTGCGAAGGCGGCTGCCCCGAAGAATGCGGGAAGCATATTGCGTCCGAAGGCTGCCCGCAGGGGGCCGGTCTGGTGGCGGGTAAGAAGAGAAAATGCGAAAATGACGCCTCCGCAGAAGAAGGCTGCCATAGTTATCTTCTCGCCGGTATAGCCGAAGTAGTCACCGCTGCGGAGAATGAGCGTCCAGAGTGCAACGGGCACTCCGACAGCACCCACAGCTGAAAAGAAATTCTCGGTCTTGTTCTCGGAAACGTCCGCGCCGAAGAAGTAGGAAACTGTGAAAAGCACTGCCGAAATGGTCTCTAAAGAGAAATACAGCGAGCTTATTCTGCCGTCAAGGGCAGCAAGTGTAACCCCCAGCAGCAGCATGACCCCCAGCATTATCAACATTCTGCGGTATCTTTTCATAGGGTACCTCCTTTACGGGCGGTCATTCATTGGAGCCCTCACTCTCGCCGCTGTCATCGGGAGAGGAATGATCATCATTACCGGAGCTGTCATCTATCGGTTCAGAGCTGTCGTCAATATAAGACGAAGGCTCGCTGCTGGGATCAGGCTCAGAGCTTTCATCGGGGACAGAGCTTACTGTCGGTGTTGTGGGAGTAGTTCTTACTGTTATATAGGAGATCCTCGTAGTAGTTGTTGTGCTCCTGCTGGAGCTTTCATCGCCGCCGATAATAAGATGCATAGTAGTGGTAGAGCCAGAGGTTTGCGAGGATTCATCCGGAACTGACTGGGTAGGGACAGTGGTAACTGTCACCGCTGAGCTGTCGTCCTCAGAACGGTGGTCATCAGACTCAGAGGAGCTGTCGTCCTGCTCATCACTGCTGTCGTCCTCACTGCTTTCATCTGACGAATCGCTGTCGGAGATATCCTCCGAGCTTTCCTCTTCTGTTGTGGTAGTTGTTTCTGTATCGCCGGACTCATCGGAGGACACCTCTTCACCGGGTCGAGTAGTGGTGGTCATGGTATAGGAGCCGATGGGTATAAGGCGGGATTTGCCGTCGCCGTCCGAGCCGCAGGCGGTAAGTGCCAGGGCAAGAAGAACGGAAATGAGCTTATATTTCATGATGTCACCTCAATTATAAGTACAAACAAACAGACTGTTGCCTATATAATTTAATACTAGCACAAAAGCTTGCGATTGTCAATCTTTTTTCTGCACCAACCGCGCTTTTTCGGCAATATCCTTATTCTTACAGCTCAGCGCATCCTGATGTCCCGGCGGTACTCGTTGATGACACTGCCCTTCTTGGTGCCTATGGCGCGGAGGGCTCCGGCGCGGCGTTCCAGCAGTGAAACTCTAGCCGCCTGCGGGGAGGTATCCTCCAGACGTTTAAGGGAGGTATCTATGGGGAGAATGTGCTCGCCTGCGGAGAGTATCTCGCTGCCCCGCTTATTAAAGGCGAGTATGCGCACAAAGGGCAGGGGGACTATATCCTCTCTTTTTACTCCCAGGACAACATGCAGCGCCATTCTGCGCAGTCTGGCGGAGGTGATATCCTTCGACTTGCAGGCGGAGAGCATTTCCGCGGCGGTGGAAAAGTCCCCAGCGGCGGCCTTAAGCACCTTCTGCGCTATGGCATCATTCATATCGGGGAGAGATAGCAGTTCCTGCTTATCGGCGGATAGGAGGCGGTAGCGGAAGATGCTGTCTGCAAGATCCGGGATATAGAAATCCTTGGTAAAGGCAGGCATATACTGAGAGACGTCCTCGCCGATGCGGAGCATTTCCCGCAGCAGTGAGGCGGAGGCAAAGCCGTCCCGGTCGTCAGTGCTGTCGTGGGCGGCGCCCACCCGCTTTACTGCCAATGGGGATATCCAGGGTGCGGAGGTTTTAAGGGCGCGGCAGTATTCTAGCGCAAGGGTACTGTTGGGGGTGCTGAATACCGCAGCGACTTCACTGCCGAACTCCTGCTCACAGGCCTTAGCAAGGGCGAGGGGGTAGCTGTCCCCCTGCTGAATGTACTGCTTGACTGTCTTGCTGTCCTTTAGCTTATCGGCGACGTCCGCCGCTTTCAGGATAAGGTTGGTATCGGGTATCTCGCTGCCGAATACCAGGTGGCGGATAACGCCCTTGCCAAGTGCTGCGAGGGCGGTGACGCCGGCGCGGGCGAAGATTTCGGCGCTTTGGCAGGAATAGGGGGCAGGGAGCTCTAGGACGATGTCTGCGCCGTTATCAACGGCGCGCTCTGCGCGGTAGACCTTGTCATAGAAGGCAGGGGTCCCACGCTGGACGGCGTTGCCGCTCATAATCACAGCAACGTGGGTATTTCCCTCGTCTCTTGCCTGCTCAATCAGGTATTTATGGCCGTTATGGAAGGGGTCAAATTCCGCGATAATGCCGCAGGCTCTCATCTTGCTGCCTCCAATCGTGACAAAATTATAAATAATGCGTGTCCGCACTTGAAATCAGGGAAAAAGTCTGCTATAATACTATTGTATCTGATTTCGGGAGGAAATTCAACCCCGATATCGAATTTTTTTGAGAGGAGTTCTTTCTTACATGAAAATTTTAGTTGTAAATGCAGGCTCGTCCTCACTCAAGTATCAGCTGCTGGATATGACCGATGAGTCGGTCATCGCAAAGGGCAACTGTGACCGCATCGGTATTGACGGTCACGTTTCCGCAAAGACCGGTGACGGCAGAAGCTTTGAAGCTGACTGCAACTTTCCCACCCACACTGAGGCATTTGAGAAGCTGGTAGAGGTTCTCACCGCCGGCGAAACCAAGGTCATCGACTCTATGGCTGAGATCGCAGCCGTTGGTCACAGAATCGTACAAGGCGGCGACATCTTCAGCGAGACCTGCCTGGTTACTGATGAGGTCATCGACAAGATCGACGGGCTTTCCGAGCTGGCTCCCGTTCACAACCATCCTCATGCTCTGGCACTCCGCGCCTGCAAGAAGGTAATCCCCGAGGGCACTCCTCAGGCTGTTGTTTTTGACACCGCCTTCCACCAGACAATGCCCCCCAAGGCTTATATGTTCGGACTCCCCTACTCCGACTATGAGACCTATCATGTAAGAAAGTACGGCTTCCACGGCACCTCCCACCGCTTCGTTTCCGCTGCTTTGGCAGAGGCAATGGGCAAGGACATCAAGGACCTTAAGATAGTTTCCTGCCACCTGGGCAACGGCTCTTCTATCACTGCCGTTCAGGGCGGAAAGTCTATCGACACCTCTATGGGCTTTACTCCTCTTGACGGCGTTGTAATGGGTACCAGAACCGGAAGCGTTGACCCCTCCGCCGTTACCTTTGTGGCTGAGAAGCACGGCTTCTCCCCCAAGGAAATGAGCGACTATATGAACAAGAAGTCCGGCTTCCTGGGAGTATCCGGAATTTCCTCCGATAACAGAAACATCTCCGAAGCAGCTTCTCATGGCGACAAGAGAGCTCAGCTGGTAACCGATATGCTGGTATACGAAATAAAGAAGTACATCGGCTCCTATGCCGCTGTTATGAACGGCCTTGATGCAGTGCTCTTCACCGGAGGCATCGGTGAGAACGCCTTTGACGTAAGAGCTGCCGTTTGCAGAGATATGGATTATCTCGGCATCAAGGTGGACGAGGCTGTCAACAACGGTCTGAGAGGAAAGCTGGCTAAGATCTCTGCTGCCGACTCAAAGGTTGAGGTTTGGGTGGTTCCCACCAACGAGGAGCTGCTCATCGCAAGAGATACTCTTGCACTCATCTCCAAGTAATATATAGCTTTCGGGCGGAGGATATCCGCCCGATTTCTGTTAAAGGCTCACCGGCTCTGCCGGGAACAGCTCCGGAAGGAAGATAACAATGGACAAAAAGGAAAGGCTCGTCCCGGACGAGGACTACGAATTTGAAAAAAGCCGCGCCGAGCTGGAGCGTCAGCGTCAGCAGGCTTTGGAGGATGCCGAGCAGAGAGCTGCCGAAGAGGCTGCCGCCAAGGAGCGTGAGGAGCAGCGGGAGCGTGACCGTCAGATAGCTGCTGACCGGCTGGAGCTGATGAAGCTAAAAAGCGGCGTCATTGAGGAGTCGGAGACAATTCATGAGGAGCACGAGGAGGCTCCCGAGATGACGAAAAAGCAGAAGCTGGCAAACTTCTGGTATCACTACAAGATACCCGTTATCTTTGCGGTGTTCCTCATCGCGGTGGTGGGCTTTATTGTCTATGACGAGGTCTCGAGAGTACGTCCGGACATGACAATAATGATGATCGCCAACAACGGCCTTGCCTACCGTGAGCAGGAGATGGAGGAATTCTTTGAAAAGTACGTCGATGACCTGAACGGCGACGGAAAGGTGAACGTGCTGGTAATGGAGGTGCCTCTGGACTCCGCCAGCAACTCGCAGATGCAGCTGGGTAATCAGAACAAGGTGGTAGCTCAGATGCAGACCGGTGAGAACATAATGGTCATCACCGACTCGAATACCGACACTATGTTCCTCAATATGATGAAGCGAGACCTTGACAAGGACTTCCCCGGAAATGAATACATTGACATTGACGGGCTCTCCCTCAACTTCAAATTCCTGGCGGAGGAGCTCAAATTCGAGAATATGCCAAATGATATACATTTGGCTATGAGGATACCCATAAAGACCCTCTCCGACTCGAAGGAGAAGATGCAGGAAAACTACGACGAGGCCTTTGTGGTATTCAAGCGGATAGTCGAGGATCTGACCGCCCGCGCTCGGGAAACAAACGACCCGGGACTTGACACAGAGCCAATGCACCGGGACGAAAGCAGCGGAGCACAGGCGCAGTAATAGTGATGTGTTTTTGGCACTTCTGATGTAATTCATCAGGAGTGCCATTTTATGCGCAGGCACGGTGCGCCTGCTATAATTATATTGAATGAATAAATAAGGTGCCGCCTTCGGCGGATTATTATGCGCTTACGCGCAAAAGAGAAGCGCCCCACAGGGCGCTTTTAATATTATCGCCGCAAGGCGATTCCTTAATTATCATTTATTCTTTATTCGCTATTCATTATTCTTTTAGCGGCAGGGTCAGCCGCCGCGCTTTATATCCTTGCGACGCCTGTGTCCTTGGCTGCCTGGGCTACTGCAAGAGCCACTGCGGAGGCAACGGATTTATCCAGCGCTGAGGGGATTATGTAATCCGGGGAGAGCTGCTCGTCGGAGACAAAGGAGGCGATAGCCTTGGCGGCGGCTATCTTCATAGCGTCGTTTATCTCGCTGGCTCTTACGTCCAGAGCTCCGCGGAAGATACCGGGGAAAGCCAGAACGTTGTTGATCTGGTTCGGGAAGTCGCTGCGGCCTGTGCCGACTACTGCGGCACCAGCCTCCCGGGCGAGGTCGGGCATTATCTCGGGGGTGGGGTTTGCCATAGCGAAGATGATGGGGTCCTTGGCCATGGACTTTACCATTTCGGGGGTAACACAGCCGGGGGCGGAAACTCCGATGAACACATCTGCGCCCTTGATGACGTCGGCAAGGGAGCCCTTTCTCAGCTGCTGATTGGTTATCTCAGCCATTTCCGCCTTTTCGGCGTTGAGGCCTTCCCTGCCCTTGTAGATAGCGCCCTTGCGGTCACAGAGAACAACGTCCTTAAGTCCCAGAGCGATGAGCAGCTTGATGATAGCGATGCCCGCAGCGCCCGCTCCGCTGGTGACTACCCTTATCTCGTCCAGCTTTTTGCCGGTGAGCTTCAAGGCGTTCATCATAGCGGCGAGGCATACAACGGCGGTGCCATGCTGGTCGTCGTGGAATATGGGAATATCGCAGACCTCCTTAAGGCGGCGCTCTATCTCAAAGCAGCGGGGAGCAGAGATGTCCTCCAGGTTGATGCCTCCGAAGGAGCCGGAGATGAGCTGGACGGTCTTTACTATCTCGTCAACGTCCTTGCTCTTTACGCAGAGAGGGATAGCGTCAACGTCGCCAAAGGCCTTGAAGAGCACGCACTTGCCCTCCATAACGGGCATTCCGGCCTCGGGACCGATATCTCCCAGTCCGAGAACGGCGGTGCCGTCGGTGATGACCGCAACGAGGTTGGAGCGGCGGGTGAGCTCATAGCTCTTGTTGATATCCTTCTGTATTTCCAGACAGGGCTGGGCTACACCGGGGGTATAGGCCAGGGAGAGGTCGTCGCGGGTCTCCAGCTTAACGCGGCTGATGACTTCGATCTTGCCGTTCCACTGCTCGTGGAGCTTTAAGGATTCTTCTGCGTAATTCATAGGTATCTTCCTTTCGGTAAAATGTAGTTACAAATTCGGAATACGGAATTGGATTTCAGGTGTCCGTCAGATCCCAGTTGATAGGGACTATCCCCCGGGCTTTGAGAAACTCATTGGTGCGGGAGAAGGGGCGGCTGCCGAAAAAGCCGTGGTATGCCGACAGCGGCGAGGGGTGGGCTGATTCGATGATAAAATGGTTTCGGTTGGTTATAAGCTGCTTTTTTGTTCTGGCGTGAGAGCCCCAGAGAATGAATACAATAGGCTGCTCTCTTTCGTTGAGCTTGGATATTATTGCATCGGTAAGCTGCTCCCAGCCCTGACCCTTATGGCTCATAGGTCTCCCCTCCCGGACGGTGAGAGTGGTATTGAGCAGCAGCACTCCCCGCTGAGCCCAGACGGTAAGCTCTCCGCTCCGAGGGATAGGAACGCCAAGGTCGCTTTGCAGCTCGGCATAGATGTTCTTGAGCGAAGGCGGCGGCTCCACTCCCTCCCTGACGGAAAAGCAGAGCCCATGAGCCTGTCCGGGGCCGTGGTAGGGATCCTGTCCCAGAATGACGGCCTTGACCTCCTCATAGGGGGTGTATTTAAGTGCGTTGAAGATATCATACATATTGGGATAGACGCGGTAGTGGTAGTATTCCTGCTTTAAGAACTCCCGCAGCTTCAAATAGTAAGGACTGCGAAACTCCTGGGCAAGCACCGTATCCCAGCTGTTGCCTATGTGTACCATCAGCCGATACCCGTTACTGCGCCTATGACGATGCCTACTACCATAGCAGCGGCAACTGCCAAAACTATTATCCTCATAACGAGGGGTTTCTTATCCTGTTTCATAGCTATCCTCCGTTCAGGTCATATATTATTATTCTATCACATACAAGGGGAAAAATCAACTGTTTATTGTGACGAAAAAGGGCAGGAGAAAGGTCCGGTCATCATAGCCTCTTCTATTATTTCCGGTAAGGAGAAAGACTGCGAAGGCGCTCAACGACTTCGGGGACAGTCTTAAGTATATACGCAATATCCTCAGAGGTATTTGAGCTGCTTATTGTCAGGCGAAGTGAGCCTTTAGCCAGTGAGTTATCAAGTCCAATAGCTTTAAGAACATGAGAGGGCTTCGGCGATGATGAGGTACAGGCGGAGCCGCTGGAGGTCTGTATGCCGTACATATCCAGCATAAGCACAAGGCTTTCGCCCTCCACTCCCTCAAAGGAGACATTGACGTTACCGGTGGCGCGGTCATTGGCAGGTCCGTTAAGGCGGCTGCCGGGTATTTTCAGCAGTCCCTTGATAAGCTCGTCCCGCATATGTGCAGTAAACACTGAGTTTTTCTCCAGTTCCTCTCTTGTTTCCTTAAGAGCCTCCGCCATTGAGATTATAGCGGGGACGTTCTCAGTTCCGGCGCGTCGGCGGTTTTCCTGTGCTCCTCCATAAAGAAGCGGGGGAAGGCTGATCCCCTCTCTGACATACAGTCCACCGATGCCCTTCATAGCTCCGAACTTATGCCCGGAGAAGGAGAGCATATCCACGCCCAGCTCCCGGACGTTTATAATACAATTATCCATAGCGGCGGTGGCGTCAGTATGAAAGAGGACTCCCCGGCTTTTGCATAGGGCGGCAAGGTCGGATATGGGATTGATGGTGCCTATTTCGTTATTGGTGTGGATAATTGAGACTAGGGCGGTGTTTTGGCGGATACTATCCGCCAAAACCTCCACGCTCACTCTTCCCTCACTGTCAACAGGCAGATAAGTCACCTCAAAGCCCTGCCGTTCCAGATACTTACAGCTTTCCAGCACCGCGTGATGCTCGACAGCGGAGGTGATGATATGCCTTTTTCCTGAGGCAGCGCCCAGCTCTGCGGCACCCCTTATGGCCTGACTGTCAGACTCTGTACCGCCGGAGGTGAATATGAGCTCCCGTACATCTGCACCGATGAGAGCGGCGATCTGCCGCCTTGCATCCAGCACCGCCCGAGCGGCTTTCATTCCCCTCGAGTATACAGCGCTGGGATTGCCGAACGCCTCTGTAAAATACGGCATAGCAGCCGCCAGCGCACGCGCCGACACCGGCTTGGTGGCTGCACAGTCGGCGTAAACAATTCTTTCAGGCATATACGTCAGCTCCTTTCTTTCCTATTATAACCTATTGGGGCGGGATTTGCAATAGCATAAGAAAACAAAAAGGAGACCCCGCAGGGTCTCCCTGTTGCTGTTCGGTTCAGCCAGCAGCATGCGCGGCCTTGAGCTCCCGCTCGGGAGCGCTGTCGTCAGTGCGATGGATTTCCTTATTCATAATGAAGCCTGCTCCAAGTATCATAGCCATAAATATCCACACCAGCGGCTCGGATATCTTGATGCCGGTGTAGCCTATCCTAGGAGCCAGAGCTGTAGCAACTACAAACTTCCCCGCCAGCTCCACAAAGCTGGATACCACCGGGAACAGCTTGACGCCTACTCCCTGAAGCGCGTTCCTGAATACGATGACTATACCGAGAATGAAATAAAACGGAGTGTTGAACCTCATATACTGTGTGGAGAGTTCGGTGATGAACTCGTTGTCCATTCCGGTTATAACGCGGACAAAGAAGGGTGTGAGCGTCCAGCAGGCAAATACGGAAACTCCCGCCCATATCCATGAGAGAAGTGTGGCGTCATAAAATCCTCGGCGCACCCGGGAGTACTTCCCGGCACCGTAGTTCTGTCCGGCAAAATTGGCGGCGGCGGCTCCAAATACCGAAAATGGCAGCATAAACATCTCGCTTATCTTTCTCGAGGCGGTATGTGAAACGATGGTCTCAGTTCCAAAGCTGTTGATTGCACCCTGCATAATTAGCGAGCCTATGCCCACAAGGGATATCATCAGCCCCATCGAAGCGCCGGAGGCATACATATTCGTCGCCAGCGACCTGGGGAAACGGAAATGCCTGCCGGAGGGCAAAAGCTCTCTGTGACGTGTGAACATATAGTACACGCACAGTCCGACGGATAGCAGTTGGGAGATAAGCGTTGCATAGGCGGCACCCTCAACGCCCATTCCAAAGCCCTTTATAAACAGCAGATCCAATACTATGTTGGCAACAGTGGAAACCACCAGAAATATCAGAGGCATTACCGTATCACCCACCGCCCGCATCAGCGCGGCGGCAATGTTATAGCACATCGAGATGCTCATTCCGGCAAGGATAATGCCGATGTAATGCTTGGCATCGGCAAAGATGGCATCCTCTACATTGATGGCGTGAAGGAGCGGGTCGAGGAAAAGCAGGCTGGCTAGGGTCATCACAGCGGAGGTGATAAAGCCCAGCACCAATGTTGCAGCGACGGTCTCCTTGACCTTGTCGCTGTCCTTCGCACCGAAATATCTGGCAGTAAGCAGCGCAAAGCCGCTGGTAAGGCCGTTGAGGAAGCCGATGACTACTCCGTTCAAGGAGGAGGTCGCCCCGACTGCGGCGAGAGGCTCCTTCCCAAGGAACTCACCGACTATTCTTGTGTCAGCGATATTATATAGCTGCTGAAAGATATTTCCCAGCAGCAGAGGTATGGCAAACATTATTATCAGCTTCATAGGTCTGCCTTGTGTGAGGTCTTTCATATATTTCTATCTCCTCAAAGTTAAAAGCACTGCTTTTTGTGCAGGGTGTATAACAAAGGTGCTGCGAATTTGTGCAACATAAATTTCTTTCGGAAGATAGTATAGCACTGCCGTACTGACAATGCAATTAATAATAATGATAAAATTTTACAACTTTTTGTGAACATAACGTTTTCGCTGACAAAAGCGGACGCCTTGACTTTTTCTCCTGCGTTTGGTATACTAATAATATCCGATGTCCGGGAGGTGTCAGCTTGGTAATATGCATCAAACGCTTTGAGGATTTGACGGCCCGTGAGCTTTATGAGATACTCAAAGCAAGGGTCGATGTCTTTGTGGTGGAGCAGAAATGCCCATACCCCGAGCTGGACGGCCTCGACTACGAAAGCCTGCACTACGCTCACTTCAACGACAACGGCACCGTTGCCGCCTATCTGCGTATGAGCGTTATGGATAAGGACACTGGGCTCGTCCGTATGGGCAGAGTGCTCACCACACAGCGGGGCACCGGCCTCGGCGGGGAGCTGCTGCATCACGGGATAGAGCTGGCAAGGTCGCTGCTGGACGCTCAAAGCATCTACATCGAAGCTCAGACCTACGCTGTGGGCTTCTATGCAAGAGAGGGCTTTGAGGTCATCTCCGAGGAGTTTTTGGAGGACGGCATCCCCCACGTTAAAATGCTGCTTAAGCTTTGAATACACACATACTGAAAGGAAGTAAAACTATGTCAAAAACTAGGACACGCTTTGCGCCCTCCCCTACCGGCTATATGCACGTTGGCAACCTGCGGACTGCGCTTTACGCCTACCTCACCGCCAGACACGACGGCGGCAGCTTTATCCTTCGCATTGAGGACACCGACCAGGGCAGATATGTCGAGGGCGCGGTGGACGTTATTTACAGCACTCTGAAGGAGAACGGTATGTACTGGGACGAGGGCCCGGACATTGGCGGCGACTTCGGCCCCTACGTTCAGAGCGAGAGAATGGGAATGTTCAAGGACTACGCCGAGCAGCTGGTGAAGGCGGGGCAGGCTTACTACTGCTTCTGCACAGAGGAGCGGCTGAACGCTCTCCACGAGCAGCAAAAGGCTGCCGGTGAGGCGGTTGGTCATTACGACAGAAAATGCCGCTGCCTTTCCTGCGAGGAAATACAGAAGAATTTAGACGCCGGTATGCCCTACGTTATCCGGCAGAAGATGCCCACCGAGGGCGTTACCTCCTTTGATGATCTAATCTACGGTCACATCGAGGTGGACAATTCCGAGCTGGAGGATCAGATACTCATAAAGACCGACGGTATGCCCACCTACAACTTCGCAAACGTGGTGGACGATCACCTTATGCAGATAACCCACGTTATCCGCGGCTCGGAGTACCTTTCCAGCACACCGAAGTACAACCTGCTCTATCAGGCATTCGGCTGGGAGCTTCCTACCTACATCCACTGCCCGCCCGTTATGAAGGACGCTCACAACAAGCTTTCAAAGCGCAACGGCGATGCCTCCTATCAGGATCTGGTGGCGCAGGGCTATCTCTCGGAGGCGGTGCTCAACTATCTGCTGCTGCTGGGGTGGAGCCCCAAGGGCGAGGAGGAGATATTCTCCCTTGAGCAGATGATAGAGATATGGGACCCCTCCCGGATAAATAAGTCACCCGCGATCTTTGACAGCGTAAAGCTGCGGGCGATAAACGCCGCCCACATCTCCGCCCTTCCGGACGAGAATTTCGTCAAGCTGGCGGAGCCCTGGATAAGAAAGGTCGTTTCCAGCGAGATTGATATCAACCTGCTCTGTGCGAATTTAAAGCCCAGATGCGAGATACTCTCCGATATTCCCGAGCGGGTGGCCTTCATTGACGATATGCCGGCGGAGTACGACCTTGAGCTCTACAAGAACAAGAAGTTCAAGACTGACGCCGCCACCGCGCTGACGGCTCTTAAGGCGCTTGAGCCCAAGCTGGCAGCCGTCACCGACTGGACCAAGGACAGCATCTATGAAGCCTGCCAGACCGCAGCCGCAGAGCTGGAGGTCAAAAACGGCTGGCTGCTCTACCCGCTGGGCATAGCCCTCTCGGGACAGCGCTCCACTCCCGGCGGCGGCACGGATATCGCCGCTATCGTCGGCAAGGAAAAGACTATGGCGAGAGTGAGAGCTGCCATAGAGCTTCTCTCATAAAGGAGATAAGGTTATGAGAAGATATGTTCTGACAGCGGTAACAGTCCTGCTGTATGCTGGGCTGCTGATATGGAAATTCAGCGGCGCTCTGACGGGCAATGAGCTGCTGTTCTCGATGATTGCTTTCTTTATCGCACCTATGGCGATAATGCTGACAGCCGGCCTGCGTCTGCCGGCAAACAGGCTGAATATCCTGCCTATGGCGGCGGTAATTGCGATGCAGTGCCTGCTGCCTCAGATAGCCTTCCGTTCGGGATTTCATATTGACTATCTTCTGATAGCACTTGCGGCAGGTGCAGTGGGAATTGCCATAGGCGTGGCTGTTTACCGCCTCAGGAAAAAGCACACTGCATAAGCGCGGCGATAGAGCTGATTAGCTGACAGCTGATTAACTGTACTAAAAATTGTACTTATAAGGAGGAATGAGCTATGTCCGTTACAAAGGAGCATTTAGCTTCACTCAAAGGTAAAAAGGTCACCTTCCGGGAGGTCACCTCGTTCCCGGATATAAAGGTCCAGTTCGTTGAAAACTTTCCGGACTTTGAGGTAAAGACCGCCTCGAGCAACGCCTTCTCAGCGGAGATAATAAAAATTCAGGTCGTGACCTCGCTGCCCGATGTCAAGCTGAAAAAGGTCACCTCCTTCGGTGATTTTGAGGCATTCTACGAAAAATAAACAAGCAGCCCCTGCAAAAGGGGCTGCTTTTTTTTGCGCGAAGCGCACAAATAACCCGCCGAAGGCGGCACCTTAATTATTCATTATTCATTCAATATAATTTGAGCAGGCGCGAAAAAAGGCACCTCCGCCGGATACCCGGCAAAGGTGCCTTTAATATCAAATGTATAAGCACGCACATTCACGAGCCTGCGTTTCCGCCTGCGCTTTAGTACATTCCGCCCATACCGCCGCCGGCTGCTGCTGCCATAGCTGCGTCAGCTGCGGGGTCCTTGATGTCTGCTACAAGGCTCTCGGTGGTGAGCACCATAGATGCAACGGAGGCTGCGTTCTGCAGTGCGGAGCGTGTTACCTTAGTCGGGTCAACGATGCCTGCGGGGATCATATCCACATACTCCTCGTTGTAAGCGTCGAAGCCATAACCAACCTTTCTGGAACGAACAATCTTGTCGATGATGACGCTGCCCTCAAGGCCAGCATTAACTGCGATCTGACGAACAGGCTCCTCCAGAGCGCGGAGAACGATCTGCGCACCGGTCTTTTCGTCGCCAGTGAGCTTCTCTACCAGCTTCTTAACTGCGGGCATTGCATTGATGAGAGCTGTGCCGCCGCCGGCTACGATGCCCTCTTCAACAGCTGCCTTGGTAGCTGCCAGAGCGTCCTCGATGCGGAGCTTCTTCTCCTTCATCTCGATCTCGGTAGCAGCGCCAACCTTGATAACGGCTACGCCGCCGGCAAGCTTTGCAAGTCTCTCCTGAAGCTTCTCGCGGTCGAAGTCAGAGGTGGTCTTTTCGATCTGTGCGCGGATCTGTGCTACACGGTTCTTGATCTCACCCTTGTCGCCGGCACCGTCAACGATGATGGTGTTCTCCTTCTGAACGACTACCTGACGGGCTCTGCCCAGCTGCTCCATAGTGGTCTCGGAAAGCTCGAGGCCTACCTCCTCGCTGATCACCTGTCCGCCGGTGAGGATAGCGATATCCTGAAGCATTTCCTTTCTTCTGTCGCCGAAGCCGGGAGCCTTTACTGCAACGCAGGTGAAGGTGCCGCGGAGCTTGTTGACGATAAGGGTGGAGAGTGCCTCGCCCTCAACGTCCTCGGCGATGATGAGCAGCTTCTTGCCGGTCTTGACGATCTGCTCCAGCAGGGGGAGTATCTCCTGAATGTTGGATATCTTCTTATCGGTGATGAGAATAAGAGCGTCGTCGATGACGGCCTCCATCTTCTCGGTGTCTGTTACCATATAGGGGGAGAGATAGCCGCGGTCAAACTGCATACCCTCTACGACCTCGCTGTAGGTCTCGGCGGTCTTGGACTCCTCAATGGTGATAACACCGTCGGAGCTTACCTTCTCCATAGCCTCAGCAATAAGCTGGCCTACCTTCTCGTCAGCGGAGGAAACGGTGGCTACTCTTGCGATGTCAGCCGAGCCCTCAACCTTCTTGGAGTTGGCAACTATCTCTGCAACTGCAACCTCAACGGCCTTTGCCATACCCTTTCTGACAACCATCGGGTTAGCGCCGGCAGCGATGTTCTTCATACCCTCTCTTACGAGAGCCTGTGCCAGCAGGGTGGCGGTGGTGGTGCCGTCACCGGCAGCGTCGTTGGTCTTGGTAGCGACCTCCTTGACCAGCTGTGCGCCCATATTCTCAAAGGCATTGTCCAGTTCGATCTCCTTGGCGATGGTAACGCCGTCGTTAGTGATCAGCGGAGCGCCGAACTTCTTGTCAAGAACAACGTTCCTTCCCTTGGGTCCGAGAGTTATCTTAACAGTATTTGCAAGCTTGTCGATGCCTGCCTGGAGGGACTTTCTTGCGTCCTCTCCGTAGATGATATCCTTTGCCATAACGGATCAGTCCTTTCTATATGTTCTGAAATTACTCTACAACTGCGAGAATGTCTTCCATCTTTACAATGACATACTCCTCACCGTCGAGCTTTACGTTAGTGCCGCTGTACTTAGAAATCAGCACCTTATCGTTTTTCTTAACGGACATTGTAACGTCCTTTTTGCCCTCGCCCACAGCGATTACGATCGCTACCTCAGGCTTCTCCTTTGCGGAGCCTGCGAGGATAATGCCGCTCTTGGTGGTCTCCTCTGCCTCTGCCATCTGAAGGACAACTCTGTCCTGCAACGGTTTGATAGTCATAATAGATCCTCTCCTTTGTTAGATATTATATTAGCAGACGTTAGTCTCAAGTGTTAGCACTCTTAATACCCGAGTGCTAATTATAATTATAATCCTATTTTATAAAAATGCAAGGGGATAAAGGGATTTTTCACAATTTTCGTCGTTTTGCACAAAGCAGTGGCCTGTGACGAACAATATTTTTACATCAAAAAAGGGCTGACTTCTCAGCCCCTTTTCTCATTTCAGCTTGAAATGCAGCGGCATACCGTTGCGCATAGCAATGTTCACTTCTCCCTGTATCAATGGGAGGAAATAACGGAAGGCAGCCTCGGTAACATCGTTGCCCTGAGCGTTTATCCACTGGGAGGGGAAGAACTTCTCCTTGTTGGCGACCTGAGATGCCGGTACGGATTCTATCGTCACCACATAGGGGATATCCGAAAGGCGCCTGAACACCATTGTCTTGCCGGTCTCGCCGTCAAGAGCTGCAAGAACTGCCCGGGAGCCTATCTCCTCCGCTTCGTCGATATCTGTCTTGGAGCAGATGTGGGAGGAGCAGCGCTGCATTACGTTGAGCTCAATAGAGCGCACCTTGCAGCCTATCTCACGCCTAACTATGTTTTCCAGCGCTTTGCCTACGCCGGAGAGATACTCATGCCCGAAGTTATCCACAACTCCCGAGCGGCAGTTTTCCTCGGGTATCTCAACGCCCTCCGAGACGGCGACGATGACAGCCTTATACTTGGCCTGCATTGCCCGAACGTCCTCAACGAACTGCTCTACCGAGAATTTTCTCTCCGGCAGATAGATGAGGTGGGGGGCTATCTCCTCATTGGCGCGAAGCACGCAGGTAGAGGCGGTGAGCCAGCCGGCGTGTCTGCCCATTATCTCAACTATGGTCACCGACTCAATTGAATACACCGAGCTGTCCCGAATTATCTCCTGAACTGTGGCGGCGACATACTTTGCCGCCGAGCCGAAGCCGGGGGTGTGATCTGTCACAGGCAGGTCGTTGTCGATGGTCTTGGGAATTCCCACGACTCTCACCTTTGAGCCTCGTCCGATAAGGTAGGCGGAGAGCTTGACGACGGTATCCATCGAATCATTGCCGCCGATGTAGAAGAAGGCCTCTATCCGGTGCTTTTCAAGGCAGCGGAGGATCTTCTCATAGACCTCGGCATTGTCCTCCTGCGGGGGGAGCTTGTAGCGGCAGGAGCCCAGCACCGTTGAGGGTGTCTGCCGAAGCAGCTCCATATCCTCGTTAGACCTGATGACCAGCTTTAAGTCGATAAGGTCGTCGTTTATCATTCCCTCGATGCCGTTTATCGAGCCGAAAACGGCGTCTATCTCCGGGGTCTTTAATGCCTGACGGAACACTCCCACAAGGGACGCATTAATGGCACAGGTAGGGCCGCCGGACTGCGCGACTGCTATATTCATATTTTTACCTCCGGTATTTTATCTAGAAATGCACTATAAGAAATTATACCATAAATTGCGGTGGATTGCAACGGTATTATCAAATATTGTTATATTTTTAGCTTTATGACGGTTGGAAACGTTTCCCCCGACGCTGCTTTGGGTGTTATCGACGGCAAATTATCTGTGAATTCGGATAATATACTCATACGATATGAAAAATATACTATGGAAATCGTTTACATTATATGATAGAATGAGAACAGCTAATATCTTAACATAAAGGAGGAAACCAAAATGAACAAGCTGCGCCTTACGGCGTTCATATCAGCACTGCTAATGCTTTCCGGCTGCGCCTCAGGTGAGGGCTCATCATCGGTGAGCGAAGGTAGCAAAGCAACGGAGAGCTCCAAGGTCCAGAGCGAGGCGGAGAGTGCTCCCGACAGCAAAGCCGATACCCCGGACAACTCATCAGATACGGATAAGAAGGACTACACAGTTCCGTCCTACAACGAGAACGAGAGCGTAGTGAGCTTTTCAAAAGAAAGCGGAGTGTACGGAGAGGCATTCTCGCTGGAGCTATGCTCCCCTGACGGCGGGGATATCTGGTACACCACTGACGGCTCTGACCCGCGCTCCAGCAGCACCCGGCAGAAGTACTCCGCCGCCATAAGCATTGCCAAGCGTGACGACGACCCGAATGTAGTCTCCGCCGTTGACCCGGCTCTCTTCTCTGGTAATTTCGCGGAGATAGATTTCGGCGCCGGGGGCTTTGGCAGCAAGATGAAGGCTCCCTCTGATGACGCGGTGGATAAGATAACGGTAGTGCGCGCCTGCGCCGAGATGTCCGACGGGACTGTTACCAAGCCCTTTGCCGGCAGCTATTTCATCGGCACCGCCGAGGAGCATATTCAGGGTCTTGCCGAGAGCTGCAAGGCTATGGGCACTTCCCTGGCGGTAATGAGCATCTCTATGAATTATGACGACCTCTTTGACCCCTCCTATGGTATTTACGTCAAGGGCGATATCTTCACAGATGCCGCTGTTGATTACTTTAAAAACGGCGGACAGATGAACGAGGAAGCCGCAAGGCAGATAGACGCCAACTACAAGCAGAAGGGGCGTACCTGGGAGCGTCCCGCCGATGCAACGCTTATGGAGATATCTCCCGACGGCAGCAGCGTTACCTTCTCGCAGCAGTGCGGTGTAAGGATACAGGGCAACTACTCCCGCTCTGACCTCATTAAGGGTCTGAGGCTCTTCGCAAGGAAGGACTACGGAGAAAAGCGCTTTGAGGGAAATGTCTTTGAGGGACTGAAGAGCTCCGACGGCGAGGATATGACCTCCTTCAAGTCACTGGTGCTGAGGGCAGGTGGCAACTGCGCCTTTACCGCCAAGTTCAACGACACCTACTGGCAGAAAATGTCCGAGTCTTTAGACTGCTCCACCAAGGCCTCCCGCCCCTGCGTGGTATACCTGAACGGCGAGTACTGGGGGCTCTACCTGCTTGAAGAGGATTACTCCGACGACTACTTTGCCGACCATTACGGCGTTGAGAAAACCGATGTCATCGTATACAAGGGCGATGCCGAGGCTCTGGCGCTGGGCTACAAGCTTGACGAGGGCGAGCTTCCCGAGGGAGAGACAAATGAAAGCTACTACTTCCAGCCGCTTTTAAACTTCTTCAAGAAGCACAAGTCCCTCACCTCTCAGGAGGATTATGACGCCTTTGCGGAGCTGGTGGACATTGAGAGCTGCCGGGACTATTTCCTCTCGGAGGTATGGATAAACAACAAGTGGGACTGGCCGGGCAAGAACTGGTCAATGTGGAAGACTTCTAACGTTGACCCCTCCAACGAGTATGCTGACGGCAAGTGGAGATTTATGTTCTATGATATGGAGTTCGGCGGAGTTTCCGGCTCCTCCGACTGCGGCACCAACACTATCAAGGAGGACAACTACAAGCCCAAGGGGCTGCTTGATATGGGCACCAACAATCCTGCGGTGCTCTGCTACGCATACCTTATGACCAACGAGGGCTTCCGCACAGATTACCTTGCAAGGCTGGAGGGGCTCTCCGAGGGGATATATGCGCAGGATAAGCTTCAGGCTATGCTTGATGACCTGACGGCGCAGTACTCTCCCCTGTTTGAGCAGTTCTTTACCAGATACCCCGGCACCGGCTCGGCAGATGAGGCCGTTAACGGCGGCTATGCCTCCGCGAAGTGCATCGGCGACTTCATCAAAGGCAGGGCGAAGAACATCTCAAAGATAGTATCTTGGGTGGAAAAGCAGTTCTGACAAATATTTTAGGGAGCTCCCGACCGACGTTGGGAGCTCCCTTTTTGTTTTGAAGATTATCACATTACATAGAACAGCAGTGCGCCGTAGGTGGGGTAAGGCCAGTACTTCTCGCCCACGAGGGTTTCTATCTCGTCGGCATAGGCGCGAAGCTCACCCATAGCGGTGAACACGTTGTCGTGGTAGCAGTTGGCCTGAGCCAGCACTCCCTTAACCTCCTTACACTTGACCAGCTGATTTTCAAGGTCTCCCATCTTGCGGTAGGTCTGTGAAGCGAGAGTGGAGATGCGCTTTACCATATCCGTCTCAAACTCGCAGTCAGCGCCCAAGTCCTTAGCAAGCGCGGCGGTCTGGGACAGCTCCTTGATATAGGCAGCGGCGGCGGGGAGGATATCCTTTTTCGCCATATCTATCATCGTCAGAGCCTCGATGTTGAGGGTCTTGCAGTACTCGTCAAGGAGAATGTCAACGCGGCTCTTGAGCTCGGTTTCGGAATAAACGCCGTACTTGGAGAACATCTCCACATTCTTCTTATCACAGAAGCAGGGAACGGAGGCGGGTGTGGAGCGGAGGTTGAGCAGGCCGCGCTTTTCGGCCTCCTTCTCCCACTCCTCAGAGTAGCCGTTGCCGTTGAATACTATACGGCTGTTGTCCTTGTACTCCCGCTTGATGAGCTCTTCCAATGCCTGACGGAAGTTGGGAGCCTTGCCAAGCTCGTCGGCAAACTGGTCGAGAGTCGCCGCAACGATGGTGTTGATGACGGTGATGGGGCCGCCGCAGGAAAGCCTCGAGCCGGGCATTCTGAACTCGAACTTGTTGCCGGTGAAGGCAAAGGGCGAGGTACGGTTTCGGTCGGTAGTATCCTTGGGGAAGTGAGGCAGGACGTCAACGCCTATCTCCATTTCCACGCGCTTGCCCTCGTACTTGTCGCCGTGAGATATAGCCTCCAGTATGCCTGTCAGCTCATCTCCAAGGAAGATGGAAATAATAGCCGGGGGAGCCTCATTTGCGCCGAGGCGGTGGTCGTTGCCGGCGGTGGCGACAGAGGCGCGCAGGATATCCTGATAGTCATTTACAGCCTTGATGACCGCCACAAGGAACAGCAAAAACTGCGCGTTCTCGGCAGGAGTCTTGCCGGGGTCAAGCAGGTTGACGCCTGTGTTGGTGGAAAGCGACCAGTTGTTGTGCTTGCCGGAGCCGTTGATACCCGCAAAGGGCTTTTCGTGCAGCAGGCACTTGAAGCCGTGTTTTCTGGCAGTGCGCTTCATTATCTCCATAGTCAGCTGGTTGTGGTCGGTAGCGATGTTGGCGGTATTGAAAATGGGTGCTAGCTCGTGCTGAGCGGGGGCCACCTCGTTATGCTTGGTCTTGGCGTAGATGCCAAGTCTCCAAAGCTGCTCGTCAACGTCTTTCATATAGGCCGCAACGCGGGTCTTTATAGTGCCGAAGTAGTGATCCTCCAGCTCCTGCCCCTTGGGGGCGGGGGCTCCGTAGAGGGTGCGGCCGGTGAAGATCAGATCCTTGCGGTGGGAGTACATCTCTCTGTCGATGAGGAAATACTCCTGCTCGGCGCCGCAGTTGGCGATAACGCGGGTGGCGTCCGAGCCGAACATTTTAAGTATGCGCAGCGAGGCGCGGTTGATGGCCTCCATAGATTTGAGCAAGGGGGTCTTCTTATCCAGAGCCTCTCCGTTGTAGGAGCAGAAGGCTGTGGGAATACAGAGGGTGTTCTCCTTGATGAAGGCATAGGAGCTGGCGTCCCAAGCAGTGTAGCCTCTGGCCTCAAAGGTAGCGCGGAGGCCGCCGGAGGGGAATGAGGAGGCGTCCGCCTCGCCCTTGATGAGCTCCTTGCCGGAGAATTCCATTATAACATGACCGTCATCGGTGGGGGTGATGAAGCTGTCCAGCTTCTCAGCTGTGAGGCCGGTCATAGGCTGGAACCAATGGGTGTAGTGGGTGGCGCCCTTTTCTACCGCCCAATCCTTCATAGCGTTGGCTACTACGTTTGCAAGCTCAATGTCCAGCGGCAGTCCCTCAGCTATAGTTTTTTTCAGGGCCTTGTAGGTCTGCTTGGGGAGCTTCTCGCGCATCACGGATTCGTTGAATACCTCGCTGCCGAATATCTCCGGTACATTCATAATATATCCTCCCGTAAAAATGATACGAAAAAAGCGCTGCGTCACCCTTGGGATGCCGCAGCGCCTTTGCCGTCTTACAATAATGATTATAACGCACCGGGCAGGTTTTGTCAAGCTTGCCCTGCTGATTTTGTAGGCTGCGACGATAACTGCCGCCGCCGCCAAGGTTTTTTTGTCGAATTTTTGCGGGTCTATGCTCAATATATCCTGTAATTCCCGCTCAGGGCGAGGAACGCAAAGATATAGAGGCAGTTGTCGTAATAGCGGCGCTCGCCCTTGCGCATAGGCTCGTTCCAGAAGCGCTCTGCCCACTCGGCAGCAAGCCGGACTGCGCTGTTCTCACTGTCAAGGGAGAGGGGTCCTTCAACTGCAAGTGATGCCTGCGCGGTAGTTGCCAGTATAGCCACCGGGTGGAGAGCCTTCTCGTCCAAACGGGTGCCGTCCACCTCGTAGACCACATAGGGGTCCTCGCGGTTGAGCTCACCCAGAGTGTATTGAAGCCTTGCGGCAGCCGCCCGCTGCCCCTCGTCCCTGCCGAACCACTCCCAGTCAAGGCCGATGTTGGCGGCGGTGCGGTAGGCATCGGAGTAGAAACGGTCGTGCCTGTCCTTAGTCCAAGGGAGGGGGCGCCGCATTGGGGAGCCGTCGAACTCGCCGTACTCGGGGCTCATACCTGTTGCCGGGTGGCAGCTGCAGGCGATGTACTCGCGGCTGGCCTTGGCGGCCTCGGCAAAGAACTCCCTGTCCTTCTCATAGGCCCAGAGGGCAAAGAGCTCGTAGAAGTGGGGCAGGTGGTAGGAGGCGTCGGAGAAATCCGAGCCGGGGCCAAAGAGTATCAGCTTGTTTTCTCTGTTCCACATAGGAGCGCCCTGCCTGCCGCCTATGCCCTTGGTGATGCAGGTGTGCAGCATGTCTTTAGCCTCTCTGGAATAGTCGAAAATCCCCTCGCCGTCGCCCCAGCGGTGGGAGGCAAAGAACAGCGCCATGGCGAAGAACTCTTCCCCGTCGGGGGCGGGGCCATCGGAATTCTTAGTGCCGTCAGTCTGGCAGGACCAAGCAAAATAGCCCTCGTTCCAGCCGGTGTCCATATACATATAGGTCTTGGCCCACTTCCAGATGCGGTCGAATTCCTCCTTCATATCCAGCTGCACGCACATCATCATACCGTAGGACATTCCCTCGGTGCGGGCATCGTGGTTGCCGGTATCCTCAAGGTAGCCCATATCATCACCGGCGGTGTGGTAAACTCTGTCCTCGCTAAAGAAGAATTCCTGCACTATCTCCTTAAGGCGTGCGGATATCTGCTCATCGGTCTTGCCGAGCTCCTTGAAGATGTTGCGGTAAGTCCTGTTTTCCATTTTGACCTCCTTATGGGGGTGTATTTTATGCTAAAGCTTTGTGCAGCGTTCCTCTTACTGCTCCGGGGTGGTCGAGCATTGCGGTGAAGTATTCTATGACCTTATCCGCAAGGCCGGCGCTTACAAGGTCGGTGCCGAAGAGCTCGGCATTTGTGAGCACTGCCCTGACCTCCTCACGATCCTTGGCTCCGAAGGGAGCCTTTCCGGCAAACCAGTCGGGGTTGATGTGTCTGTCCATTTCATCAAGCATCGGGTCGGCGCTGCGCTCCATGGGCTTGCCCTCATCGTCTATTGCGGTGAGGTAGCGAAGCCAAGCGGCTATGACCAGAGGGATAAGCTCAAGGCTGCCAGCCTCACCCTTTTCATTGTAGGCCTTGACGGTCTCACCAAAGCGGATAGCCAGCTTCTGGCTGGTATCGGTGGCGATACGCTGGGGAGTATCGGGAAGGTTAGCGTTGGGAAGGCGCTCGGTGAGCACCTCCTTTAAGAAGTCCTCCGGGCGGATAATTCCGGGGTCAACCACTACCGGCAGACCCTCCTTGTACCCGAGGCGATAGACCAGCTCCTTCAGGTCGGGGTCGTTCATCTCGTCGGATATCTTGTTAAAGCCCAGCAGGCAGCCGAACACCGCCAGCGCGGTGTGCAGGGGGTTGAGGCAGGTCATTACCTTCATCTTCTCGGCGCAGTTGACAGTCTCCCGGTCGGTGAGGTATACTCCCACCTTTTCCAGCGGGGGACGTCCGTTGGGGAAGTCATCCTCGATGACGAGATACTGGGGCATCTCCGCATTTACAAAGGGGGCGATAAAGGTCTTGCGGCTGGTGACAATAGGCTGCATATCCTCGATGCCAAGAGCGGTCAGCTCCTCGCTGATTTTCGGGTCGGGGCGGGGGGTGATCTTGTCGATCATACTCCAGGGGAAGGATACCTTGCTGCTGACATACTCCTTAAAGCCCGCTTTCACTTTACCGTTCTGCTCCCAGCCGGACACCATAAACATAATGCCCTGACGGAGCTTCTCACCATTCTGACTGCAATTATCCATGCTCACCAGTGCCAAGGGCTTACCTCCGGCATTGAAGCGCTCGAAAAGCAGTGCTGCCACCTTTCCAAGCGCTGTGGAGAGAGCGCCCTCGGGTCCTGCTTCAATATCCGCGCTGACTGCGGGGAACACCCCGCCGTTTATGTCCTTGGTGGCGTAGCCCTTTTCGGTGATGGTGAAGGATATCATTTTCAGCGAGTCGGCCTGGGCGGCTTTTTTCAGCTGCTCAAAGCCCTCGCCCACTGCGGCGCAGGCCTTGCCTATGGAGCCGATGACCCTAAGGTATCTGTCCCCTCTTGCCCGGAGGCCTACCAGCAGCGCCAAATTATCGAATGGACGGTATATCTTCTCGATAGGCTCGGTATCGAAGCTGTCGGCAGCGATGATGCCGCTTTTCAGCTCTCCCCTGCCTATGAGCTCGTCCGCGAGGCAGGCGATATATCCTCTGAAAATATTTCCTGCGCCGAAATGTATCCACTCGGGGGCGGCGTCGGTAGTCTTAACGACTTCACCTATGTCATAGTCCGGCAGGACAAAGCCCTTTTGGGTCCACTGTTCTCTTTCGTCGGTTATTCCCTTAACTGTCAGCTTCATGGTAAACTTCCTTTCTTATCTCTGTACCTGTGCCGAACCGCTGCCGAAGGCGAGAGCCTTGACCTCGTCTGCGGTGACGAAGTTTGCGTCTCCCTCAACGGTGAGCTTAAGACAGGAGGCTGCTGCCGCAAACTCCACAGCGCTGCGTGTGTTCATACCCTCCTCGAGGGCATAGATAAGCCCTGCCGCAAAGCTGTCCCCTCCGCCGACGCGGTCAACTATACTGATGTCGTACTCACGGGAAATGAAGTGATTTTTGCCGTCATAAAGCAGCGCCGCCCACTTGTTGCGGTCTGACGAAACGGTGGTGCGCAGGGTTATGGATACCTTTTTCAGTCCGAAGCGTCTGACCAACTCCTCAGCTACGGGTTTGTAGGCATCGTAATCGTCTTCGGACTTAAGCTCGGCTCGTATGCCGAAGAGGTCCTCGGCCTGACCTCGCCCGCCAATGTAGATGTCGGTGTTTGAGAGTATCTCGCTCATCACTCTGCCAGCGGTGGCCTTGTCCCAAAGCTTTGCGCGGTAGTTGATATCGCAGCTGACGGTCAGCCCCAGCCGCTTGGCGGTCTTTACGGCCTCAATGCTTACCCTTGCAAGCTCCTCGCTCAGTGCGGGAGTAATGCCGGTGAGGTGGAACCAGTCGGCTTCTTCAAATATCCTCTCCCAGTCGTACTCCTCCGCCTTGGAGAGGGCGAAGGCTGAATTTGCCCGGTCGTAGATGACCTTTGAGGGGCGCTGGCTGGCTCCCCTCTCAAAGAAGTATATGCCTATCCTGTCGCCGCCGCGGATAATGCCGCCGGTGTCCACACCGACGGCCCGCAGGGTGTTCACCGCTGCCTGACCCAGCTCGTGGGCGGGCAGCTTGGTGATGTAGGCGGCGTCAAGACCCAGCTGCGCCAGAGAAACGGCAACATTTGCCTCCCCTCCGCCGTAGACGGCGCCGAAGGACTGCGCCTGCAAAAATCTGTTATAGCCCTCGGGGGCGAGGCGAAGCATTATCTCCCCGAAGGTAACTACTCTTTTTGACATGTTCTTTCCTCCCGTCAGTCGGCGATGATGCGCCAGCCGTCAGCAGTATCAACGGAAACGAGCCTGCCCTTTTCCGTCTTTTCGGAGCCGGGGATAAACTCGGTTCCAAGCCGCTGCATATGGTACTGCGCCCGCATAACATTTGGGCTGCTCAAGACCGTTACGGTCCTCTCCCCCTCAGTGATGAAGCCCCTGAACGTAAGGGCCGTCATCAGCCGGGCTGCCTGAGCGGTGAGCTCTTTTATCTTGTCGAAGCTGCCGGAGGAGATAAGCTCCTTCTTCACCATAAAGCTGCCGCCGCAGGCGATTATCTTTGGCTCGGCAAGGTATGCCCTCAGGTTGGCGGCATTCAGCCCGCCGGTAGGCATAAAGCGAACTGAGGTATAGGGTGCGGCAAGAGCCTTGATTGTCTTAAGGCCTCCCAGCTGCTCCGCCGGGAAGAATTTGACCTCTGTCAGCCCCAGCTCCAGAGCCTTTTCAATGTCGGAGGCGCCGGAGCAGCCGGGCAGCATCGGAACTCCCTTCTGCTGACAGTGCAGCACCGTATTGGGATTGAGCCCGGGGCTTACGATGAACTGTGCACCGGCAGCGATAGCAGCGTCCGCCTGCTCTGACGTGAGGACGGTTCCGGCTCCCACTATCATTTCGGGGACAGCCTCCCTCATACGTCTGATGCTCTCGGCAGCGGCAGAGGTGCGGAAGGTGACCTCCGCGGCAGGCAAGCCTCCCTCGGCAAGAGCCCTTGCCAGCGGAACGGCGTCCTTGGCGTCCTCGATGGCTATCACCGGGACTATGCCGATTTTCTCCAGCTCATTTATAACACTGTTCATTTGTATTACTCCTTATCAAGCGAGAAATAGCTGATTGCAGAATTTTAAAGCTGCACGATTACGGGTCTATTTTTTATTTTGTAATTCAGCTTTCTCCGTTTTATGCCCTCGCCGCTATCGCGGCTCGGGATATTGCGGAAAAAGGTATTCTCCCCCTGCGGGGGAGATACCGTTTTTCCGCCGCATTTTACTATTTGTTAAAGCGAGAAAAATCTCTCGGCATTCGTGTAGCTGACATCCTGCACAAGTCCGCCCAGCAGCTGCTCGTCAAAGTACAGCTGACCGTCCTCGGCAAGCCTGCCGATGAAGCGGCAGAGTATGCGCCGGAAATACTCGTGGCGAGTGTAGGAGAGCATACATCTGGAATCGGTGAGCATACCGATAAAGGTGCCCAGCACTCCCTGCTCGCAGAGTGAGCGCAGGTGATCGGTCATGCCGCCGATGTTGTCGTTGAACCACCATGCGGCGCCGTGCTGCACCTTGCCCCGCACGCCCGCTTCGTTGAAGCACTTTGCCAGAACGTCCAGCGGAGCGTTCATCGAGGGGTCTAGACTGTAGAGAACGGTCTTAGGCAGGCTGTCGGTCTTGTCCAGCTCGTTTAAGAATGTCGCCAGCGTTTCAATCGGAGCATTGCTGTCGATGCGGTCAAAGCCGGTGTCTTTTCCTACCTGCTCAAACATACGGCTGTTGGTGTTGCGGGCTACTCCGAAGTGTAGCTGCATTACCCAGCCGAGGCGCTTGTACTCTCCTCCCAGGAAGAGCATTATCTCGGTGATGAAACCGAGGCGCTCACGCTCCGTCAGGGCTTGGCGATCCATTCCCTTGAGGAAAACCTCTTCAAGCTCGTCCGCTGTCAGGCGAGTGCAGGGGAAGAAAGCGGTGCTCTGGTCACTGCTGCGGGCACCCATTGCTGCGAAGAAATCCATTCTCTCCGTAAGAGCAGCCTTAAGCGATGAGATATCGGTGATATCTCTGCCGGCGGCCTTGCCAAGGCTCTTAACGTATGCGGGAAAGCTCTGCTCCCCTATCAGCAGCAGCCGGTCGGGACGGAAGGTGGGTATCACCTTGCAGTCTAAGGACTTGTCCTCACGCATAAGCTTGTGGTATCTAAGATCATCGCAGGGGTCGTCGGTGGTGCCGATGACCTTAACCTTCGACATCTTGATTATCTTCCTTGCCGAGAGCTCGCCGCTTTGCAGCTTGGCGTTGCAGAGGTCGAATATCTCGTCGGCATTCTTTTCGTTTATGGGGAGAGTGCAGTCAAAGTACCTTTGCAGCTCCAAGTGGCTCCAATGGTAGAGGGGGCTGCCTACGGCATAGGAAAGTGTCTTACACCAAGCCTTGAAGCGCTCTCTGTCGTCGGCATTACCGGTGACGTATTCCTCGCCGTAGCCCATCTGCCGCATAGCGCGCCACTTGTAATGGTCGCCTCCCAGCCAGAGGGCGGTGATCGAGGGGTAGCTTCTGTCCTCATATATCTCGGCGGGGTCGATATGGCAGTGGTAGTCGATTATCGGCATATCCTCCGCATATTTGTGGAAGAGTATCCTTGCCTGCTCGGTATCAAGCAGGAAGTCCTTGTCCATAAACTCCATTTCAAACCTTCCCTTCAAGCCTATCCAGCATATCCCAGGCGCCCAAGATGTACATTATTCCCAGCGCTCTGTCGTAGAGACCGTAGCCGGGGCGGCATTTCTCGTTCCAGATGTGTCTGCCGTGGTCGGGGCGGATATAACCGTCAAAGCCGCCGTCGTGGTAGGCTCTGATTATCTCGAGAATACCCACATCGCCGTCGCAGTCGCGGTGAGAGGTCTCGGAGAAGTCGCCGTTATCAAAGTGCTTGACGTTGCGGATATGCGCAAAGGCTATCCTGCCGCAGTACTTGCGGACGATATCTGCCACGTTGTTCTCCGGGTTGGAGCCCAGTGAGCCGGAGCAGAGGGTCAGACAGTTGTAGGGGTCGTCCACCATTTTGAGGAAGCGTCCCACAGCGGCCTCGTCAACCAGCAGTCTGGGCAGACCAAAAATATCCCAGGGCGGGTCGTCCGGGTGGATAGCCATTTTGATGTCGCACTCATGACAGGTGGGCATCAGCGCTTCAAGGAAGTATTTGAGGTTCGCCCAGAGGGTCTCCTTATCAGTATCCTTGTAGAGGGCGAAAAGCTCTTTGAGGTTGGCAAGGCGCTCCGGCTCCCAGCCGGGCATGGTGTAGCCCTTGCAGTTCTCTAAGATATACTGCGCCATCTCCTCCGGGTCCTGCTTGATGCGGCTCTTCTCATAATAGAGGGCGGTGGAGCCGTCGGGCAGGGGGTGGAAGAGGTCTGTCCTCGTCCAGTCAAACACAGGCATAAAGTTGTAGCAGACTACCTTTACTCCGAACTTCGCAAGATTTCTTAGGGTTTGCTTGTAATTCTCAATGTAGAGGTCCCGGTTGGGGCCGGCGGTCTTGATATCGTCGTGAACGTTCACCGACTCGACTACGCTCATACCGAAGCCGTACTCGTCCAGCTCGTCCTTTACCTTCTGTATCTCATCTATTTCCCAGACCTCTCCGGGCTGCTTGTGGTGCAGCGCCCAGACTATCTCGGTAACTCCGGGTATCTGTTTGATATCCGAAAGCGAGATGCTGTCGTTGCCACTGCCGTACCAGCGAAATGACATCTTCATATAGCTTCCTCCTTATATCTTAACGCTGTCGCTGTACCCGAGATAGGGCATTTCAGCGTCAATATCTGTCTTTACAAATGTTATCCTTTCCAGCACTGCCTCCCGGCAGAGGCCGTAAAATCTGATATTATTCCTGCCCTCATAGGGCTTTACTCTGGCGCAGACAAATCTTGCGTGGGACAGAACGCCCTCCTCCCACTGCTCACTCTCGCCGGCTTCATAGTCCGGCTCCAGAACCTCGAGGACTGTCATACTCGGTGGCTCCGGCGAAAGGGGCTCGGTGCTGTTAAGGACATAGCCTATCTGTATGCCGCTGCCGAAGGTATAAGGGCTACAGGGCATCAGCGTGAAGGTCATATCGTACTCCCCGCCCTGTGCTTCAAAGGTGTAGCTCACATAGGGGGCGGAGACGGCGTTCGGCTGAGCGTCCAGCGGGAAAAGTCTGAGGGCGCCTTCGGCTCTGCCGAGGCCGTCAATTACTTCAAAGCGTATATCACCTGTCCGAGTTCTGTCGTCATAGCCCTCAGCGGGGATGCTTATGATGCCCGCCTGCTCAGCATAGACCGTTCCGCTTCCCTGCTCATATGAGGTCAGGTCAAGGCGAATCTTCGCTGCCCCAGAGGGGTATCTGACCGTCACCTCGGCGGTGTCTGAGCCGGTGAAAATGCTCAGGTCGGCGGTGAGGGTGAGGTATCTTATCCTCTCATCATTAGTGAGGGTGCCTTCCGTTTCGGAGGCTGTAACCCAAGGCTTGCTGCACTCAACGGTGAAGCTTACGTCCCTGCTGCCGGAGAGAGCAATGAATATCTCTGCGGTGTACAGATTCCCGCTGTGGGTGTACTGCCGCGGGGTCAGGGTTTTCTTTGTCCAGTCGAGGCCGCGGGTAGAGCTGCCGTCCTCGCAGAGGCCGACTATCAGCTCATTGCGGCGGGAGGGTATCACCCTCTCGATGACGGGAGCGCTGCTTTCCTCCGAGTTCCAGTGCTTGAAGCCGATGTGCTCGGCGGAGGCAAGCCCCGCCCACTTGCCGCCGGCGGCGGTCTCCAGCTGCTGACGGAGCTGCTCGTCTCTTGCGAGGCACTGCTCAACTCTGTCGGCGTAATCATTGGCGCAGACGGCACCAATCTCGGCAAAGCGATGCCCCAGATCGGCGCAGAGCCACATTTCAAGCAGGTTGAGCCCAGCCCGGACATTGTAGCCGATAAGCTCCAAAAATGCGGGGAG
>JAFUTK010000061.1 GCA_017471405.1 Ruminococcus sp. | reverse complement strand
GACATCTGCGCGGCGGCAAAGGGTTATGAAACAATCGCCTACGAGCAGCTGAAAAAGGAGGGGTAATATGAGCAATATTAAATGCACTACATTGCGCTTCAATCTTGACAAGCCCCTTGACCGTCAGGCGTGGGATTATCTGCAAAGCACGGATAAGGACGAGTTCAAGTCGTACAGTCAAGCAGTGGCGGTCGCTGTGACGGAGTATTTCGAGAATTACTATCGTCTAAAAGATGACCCGTACCTTGAAACAAGAGAACGTGAAGAACGCTTTGTTGAGCAGATAGTCGCGGCGGTGAAATCTGCGGTTGAGAAGGTGCTGCCAAGTTTCCTCGCGGCTTGCTTCACGAAAATGGTCATGCCGTACAATGCGGCTGCGCCGACAATAAATATCACAAACACAAACGAGAATAATGCGTCAGCCAACGATATTGACTTTGATTTCGTCGGCGGGTAAGGAGGGCTAATGAACAGAAAAAGAGACAAGCAGTTTAACATAAGGCTTACGGAGAAAGAAGTTGATATGTTCGAGCGAAAGTGTAAGGCAAGCGGTCTGAGCAAGACAGACTTTTTTATGAACCTGGTGCGCGGCTCTAATATAAAGGTGTACCGCTTTGATGATGAGGTTAAAGCTATCGTCCACGAACTCCGCAAGATAGGAGTTAATTTAAATCAGGTGGCATATCTGGTGAACATCATTCAGGACGGCGAGGCGCTCAGAGAATTACATAGAATGCAGGTCAGCTTTTGCAATGCTATGGACAGGCTGTCAGCTTTCCTTGACAAGCCGCTTGTGGAGGAATAATGCCTTTCGGGAACGTCAATGTGGATTACGCGCCCTGCAAGTCAGTCGGGTCGCTGAAAAGCGCTGCGGCATATATGCTCGGTCGGCAAAAGCAGCAGATCGAGCAAGGCATAAAGAAAACAGCCGAGGGGCTTTACACCGCACTCGGCTGTAATCGGGATAACTTTGCGAATAACATTCTTGTAACTCGCAAGCTGAACGGCAAGAGTTACGCAAAGCACAAGGATAACACTATTCTCGCTCATAAAATGTCAATTTCTTTTCACCCCGATGACAATGTGAGTTACAAGCAAGCCTTTGAAATTGCAGAGGATTTTGCGGAGCGCTTTATTCACATCAAAGGCTTTGAGGTGCTGTTTGCGGTGCATACCGATACCGATCATGTTCACGCGCATTTTCTTATCAGCAACTGCAACATGGAAACAGGAAAGTCGTATCGGCGCAGTCAGCACGACCTGTATGAGATGTCGGAGTATTTCGGTGGAAAGTGCTTGGAATATGGGTTCACGCACTCGGTGCGGGACAGCTTTTACAATCATGATATGTCGCGGAAGAAAGACAAGCTGACTTTTAGCGAGGCGCAGATGAAAAAGCGCGGTGAACAGAGCTACAAGGACGACCTGCGGGAGATAATCAGGATAGCAGTTGATAAGCCCGACAATAAAACCTTTGATGATGTTATTCGCTTTATTCAGACCGGATATGGAGTCGAGTGCAGAGTTGCGGGCAACACTGTGAGCTACCGCCACCCGCTGTATCTTGACAAGAACGGCAAGTCCATTTCAATTCGAGGAAGCCGACTAGGCGACGCTTATACGAGGAAGGGGATAGAATATGCTTTGATGCAGAAGGCGCTGAAATTACAACAGGTCGCACCTGCAAAATCGCTTCCGAAGAAAAAGCTGCGCAGATAAAACCGCCGTCCCGGTCGGAGCGACGGTCATGCGCGGTTATTCTAATGCGAGGTAATTGGGCAGCTTTGTTACGCCCGCACGCTGAAAATATTTAATAGCAAGCACGGCTTTCTCGCGGAGGTCATCATCGGGCAGAACCGCACGGTATATCTTGAACGCCTTAATAAAGAAATGCTCGGCGGCTTGTATACCATCAATCTGAGATGTTATCCCAGCTATGTCGAAAAGGAGGTCGGCATAGTCGGAGGTTGTCTCGGAATTGGTCGCTTTTACGAAGTCGGCGCATTTTTGGAGTGCGGTTATCGCGCGACGGGCTTCGCCGGTTTCAGCGAGAAGTCTGGCATAGTTGCGCGACATGATAATAAAGTCATGCGTCGGTGCGTTCACTTCCGCGATTATCTGCATGGCTTTCTCCATGCTCGGCTTTGCGAGGTCGGTCTTTCCAACTGCTTGATACAGATAGCCGAGGTTCATGTGAAGATTCGCTGCGAGCAATGGATTCTCGGACAGGTCGCACATATTGATCGCACGCTTTTCAAGGTCGATTGCTTTCTTGTAATTGCCGTTCAGTAGGCCCTCGCAGGAGGCTTGGTTGTTCAGTAACAGGGCGCAGTCGTTCGGTGTGCCGAAATCATCATCAGAAAGTATATCGGACATAACACTTACAAGTTTTTTCATACCACTTGCGTAACGGTATTTTTCCATATAGGCAAAAGCGTCCTCGACAAAAAGTAGGTAATCCGCTTTATCACAAATCGTGATTTTATCCGCGATATTTTCAGTAATTGCGAACAGCGTAGAATAGTACGGAATATCAACGCCATGCTGCAAACAGGTGCGGTGGATATTGTCAAGCAACTGGCGGCAATTCTCTGTATCAGGGCAAAGATCTGAAATGATAGTTTCTTGCACAAGCGGGTGCAGAGCTATCCTGTCCATTTCTGGGTTTTGGATAAAGCCGAGTTCTATCAAGTCATTTATGGTATCCATAGTTTCGAGGCTTATCAGCTTAGCAAGCAGTCTTGCTCGTATACCGTAAGTAGGAATAAACGTCGCATAGCGCATTACCGACTGCATTTCATCAGACAATGAGAAAAGCGAGAAAAGAGTTTTAATGTGGTTGTGATATGTGGCTTTCTTGGTATGACCGTCTTTCGTGATGGAAATCTTATCGCTTGCTTCGGGTGCGGCAGAACTCTCGGAGAGCTTGGAGAGAATTTCGCTCGGCTCAAGGATTCCTGTCTGCATAAGCCTTGCGGACATTTCCACGGCAAGAGTATGGCGGTGAACGGTTTCGATTATGCTCTCAACCGTAGGGCGCTGGTTTGGTGTATCAGTATAGAAATATGCGGTAAGTGATACCAGACTTTCGAGGTCTGATATTTCATTCAGCTCGTAAGTATAGCCGACTTCAAAGCGGCTGCGGGTAGTAAACAGAATCTTGCAGTTATATTTCATCAGCAGGTCAAGCTGCGGTTCGTTCGCAGCGGTGGTATTGAAATTGTCGATTATCAGCAGCGTGTCGGGCTTCAGGCTTCGCAAGAATCGGTTGTGCTTTTTGAAACGGGTAGTGTTATCGTCGGTCGGGAGATCGTCAGCAAAATCTATGTCCTCAATCAGCGCTTGCAGGCTCCCGGGGTAGGTGAAATACAGAATGTTGGTGTATTGAGATTTGTATTTCTTGGCGTAGGCTTTGGCGAATTCGCTTTTGCCAATTCCAGCGAGACCAGTAATGAATATCTTGCTATGTGTTTCAAGCAGAGTGTGTAGTTCGGCTATTTCGTTTTCACGTCCGCAGAAATGCTTGCATGGATTAGGAACAGAGCCCGACATGATAAGGTCAGCGGCAACGGGTGACAGCGTTCCGTTCATAAGGAGTTTAGTTTCACGCTTTTGGGATTTGCGTTCCATTCCGAAAAGAAGAACAGAGGATATAAAGCCGGCGGTGTCCGTGAAATTTTGCGAAGGATACAACTCGGTCAATTCGCTTTTCTTGTGGTCGGACACGGATATATCATTCATCAGCAGATCGTATATCTCCTGCGCGACTTTGTCAATATCGGTCATCAAGGGAAATATCTTTTCTTCAAGATCGGAGGCGAGATATTCAGCGTAACCGTCCTGCAAGTAGAAGCGCGTTATTGTGGGGCTGATGGGGTCTTTGCCCCTGAACCAGCGGTTGACTCTGCCTTGGTCGAAGTCAAAATCGTCATTTTGGTTGGCAAATTCATTAAAAAGCTGGAACAGCAGCTCGGTCTGGTTGAGAGCCTTTGCTTCGCTTATATATTGAGTAATTATCTGCATTATTGAATAGAAATCACAGCGGTTCATGGTGTCCTCCATAGAATTGTTGTTAGAAATATTATATCACAGATCGGAGGGATTTGCAATGTTTTATAGTACAATTATTTGGACTTAAAAGCTATTAGAAAGGAGAGATTATTTGAATAGAAAGACAACAATACAAGTCCCCATATGGGAAAAATCCAACCTCACCCTCGAAGAAGCCGCAGCCTATTTCAACATAGGTCAAAACAAGCTGCGCGAGCTCACTAATGATGATAACTGCGGCTTTGTTATATGGGTAGGCACAAAAAGATTAATTAAACGCTTGAAGCTGGAAGAATATCTGGCAAAGGCTTATTCTATATAAAAATGTAGTTGACATAGGGGCGCGTCAGGTGTATAATAATAGTATCAGACGTGTCCTCTATGTTATGAAAGAGAGGTTTATCATGGCAATAGAGAGACGCAAGGATAATAAGAAAAGAGTTTTGAAGGAGGGCGAGTATCAGAGGGCGAACGGCACCTTTGAGTTCAAGTGGCGTGACAAAATAGGCAAGCGTCATTCAGTGTATGCAAAGACGCTGGACGAGCTTCGGGAAAAGGAACTTGACATTCTGCGAGATACGCTTGACGGTATAAACGTTGATGTGAAAAATCTCACGATAAACGATCTATACGCTAAGTGGAAAACGCTGAAAAAGGGCTTGAAGGACAACACCTTTTCCAACTACAAGTATTCATACGAGCAGTTTGTTGAGCCGAAATTCGGCAGGATAAAGTTGACCGATCTGAAACGCACAGACGTGAGAGCATTCTACAATTATCTCGCAGACGAGCGGCACATCAAGGTCAACAGTATCGACTGCATACATACTGTACTGCATCAGGTTCTGGAGCTGGCTGTCGAGGACGATTATCTCAGATATAATCCTGCGGACAATGCATTGAAGGAGCTTAGACGTGCGCACAACGATGATAATGAAAAGAGGCGTGCTCTTACTCTTAAAGAACAGCAGATTTTCGAGGACTTTCTCGCAAGCTCACCAAGATACGCACACTGGCTGCCGATATTCACGGTGATGCTGTGGACGGGCATGAGAGTGGGCGAGCTGACAGGGCTTCGCTGGGAGGACGTGAACTTTGAGGAAAACACGATCAGCGTGAACCACACGCTTGTGTATTTCAGCAGAGGCAAGCAGAACGGCTGCACATTTGCGGTGAACACTCCCAAGACCGAAGCAGGCAAGCGGACGATACCGATGCTGCCGAAGGTGAAGGAAGCGTTCCTTAAAGAGAAAGCATATCAGGAGGAAGTCGGTATATGCTGTAAGGCGGAGGTTGACGGATTCAGCGATTTCATTTTTGTCAACCGTTTCGGGAACGTTCAGCATCAAGGTACGCTTAACAAGGCACTGAAAAGGATAATCCGTGACTGCAATTATGAGCTGCTCGACAAGAGCGGCGGTAAGGAGATCACGACGCTGCCGAATTTTAGTAACCATTCGCTGAGACACACTTTCACGACGAGAATGTGCGAGGCGGGCGTAAACATCAAGGCGATGCAGGATATTCTCGGACACGCCGACGTTGAAACGACTTTAGGGATTTACGCCGATGCGACCAAGGACTTGAAGTCGAAAGAGATGATCGGTTTTGAGGAGTATTTCAAGTCGCTGACCGAAGAAGAAAGTGAGTGAAAACTTACGACCAACTTACGACTGATTTACGACCGACTGTGAAGACTTATGAAGAATTATGTAAAACCGAAAATGCAGACCCATTGAAAATACAGGGTTTTGAAGGGCTGCGAAGGGTTATGAATTGTCGGGGATGTTTTCCCGACGATGAAGAGTTTGGACTAAAAACCGTATATAACATCAAACGGGTATCCGCTTAATGCGGATACCCGGTATTTGTTTATTCAAGATATTGTTTATTCGTCCTCGTGGATTTCTTCCTTCTTCTTTCCGAAGAGACCGCCGGATTTTTTCTTGCCGCCTCCCAGGGTCATTGTGAATATCTTGTCGCTGGTAAATACTCTGATGGCAAAGGTCATGCAGACTGCCAGCAGCACCAGCTGATAGATAAGTCCTCCCCAATAGAGGGTGTAGTTCTTGAACATAATGTTCTCGATAGACATAAAGGTGTGGGTGAAGGGTATCGCATAGACGATATACCTAACCACCGGTGAAAGGGTCTTTATATCCATCATCAGCGAGAAGATATAGGGCACCATAGACATTAGCTGTATGGGCAGCAGCAGCGACTGGCCGCTCTTGGCGTCCTTCGCCAGAACTCCCAGCACAAGCGAGATAGAAAGGGCTATCAGAATACTTACGAACATCTGAAGTCCTACTAGGATATACTGTGCGCCGGAAATGGTGAGGCCAAGAGTCTCGATGCTTTCCTTATACATATCTGAGTCGCCCATAGGCAGCGAGCCCATCATATTGTTCATTCCCAGCATCATAACTACTGCATACGCCGCCGCAACTATGCCGGCTGCCAGCATCTTCGAGGAGAGCACCGCCATTCTGGATACAGGTGCTGAGAGCAGTGTTTCCAGTGTCTTGTCTATCTTCTCGGTGGAGACTGCGTTGAGCAGCATCTGCGAGGAGTACATTATAAGCAAGAACACGATGATAGGCAGGAACATATTCTCCATAGATTTCAGGGAGACAACTACCGACGAAGAGATATCAGCAGTCTTGTCGCTGACGACTGTTTTCTCCTGAATGTCAACGGGAGTCTCAAGCTGGAGGATCTCATCTGTGGTAAGCTGTCCCTTGGTGACCTTGTCAGCGTAGAGCGCCGATACAACTGCGGTCTTGATGATGGAGCCTGCCATATCGGAGCCGGTGCTGATATTGCTCATAGTGGAGAGTGAGGTGAGGCGTGAAACGAAGATATACTCCGCGGTCTTGCCGCCCTCCACCTGCTCGGTAAAGCCCTTGGGGATAATTACTATGCTCTTTTCGTCAAGGCGGTCAAGCTCCTTGGCGTAGTCCTCTGACTGGAGAGCGACTATCTTGACATCGTTCTCGGTGTCATCGGAGGGCTTCTTCATCAGCTCGATGACTGCCTGTGTGAAATTGGTATTATCCTGATCGCAGATGACGATCTTGGAGCCCTCTTCAACGGTCTTTTCTATCTCGGTGTTCATAACGTTTCCGAGCATCATCATTCCGACGTAGATCATAACCAGAATGAGGATAGTGGTAGGTGTGACCATCTCGCGGAGCTCTTTCTTTAAAAGGTTTAGAAATTTCACTGCTGGGTCACCACCTTTTCAAATACTTCTTCAAGGTTTCTGGTGCCATATTTTTCCTTAAGCTCCGCAGGGGTGCCCACCTCTAAAAGGTGACCCTTGGCGATGATGCCCACTCTGTCGGAGACATACTCTATCTCCAGCATATTGTGGGAGGAGAGCAGGAAGCTCATTCCCTGCGATGCCAGCTGCTTAATCATTCTTCTGATGTCCAGGGCGTTGATGATGTCGAGACCCGAGGTGGGCTCGTCCAGTATTGCCAGCGAGGGCTTGGGCATCATGGCTCTGGCCAGCAGCAGCTTTCTTATCATACCCCTTGAATAGCTGCCTATTTTGTCCTTGAGCCTGTCACCCAGCTCGCTTATCTCCGAGCCGCGCTTTACAAACTCCGCCGCCTGCTCCTTGGTCTCAGCGTAGATGCCTGCCATAAATTCCAGATAGCCTGTACCTGTCATAGTCTTGTAGGCGCCGGCTTCGTCCGGCAGATAGGTTATTGCCCGTCTTACCTTTTCAGGCTCGGTGAGGATGCTGTGTCCGTCCACGACGGCGTCGCCCTCCGTAGCCTTGAGCAGTGTGGAGATCATTCTAATAGTAGTGGTCTTGCCTGCTCCGTTGGGTCCGATGAGCGCGAATATCTCTCCCTCATGTACGTCGAAGGTTACATTCTGCGATGCATAGACGCCCTTCTTGTACTGCTTGGAGAGCCCGCGGACCTCAAGGACCTTTTTTGTTTCGTTTTCCATACCGGTCTGCTTCCCCCTTTTGTTGTGTTTATATTTTGTCCGGCTATGTTAAAATATAAAACATAGCCAAAGATATTATACTACAATTGTTGCGATATGTCAATAAGAAAGTGGACTATTAATTCATAACCTTCGCCGAGCCGCTGTGCGGCTTGGCAGGAAAAAGCAAAAGGATATTCCGCCCCGTGCGGAGCAGAATATCCTTTTGCTTCGTATAATTAACATTACAATAAAAATCAGAGCAATATATTCGTGCAGAAGCCTCCCTCTGCACGAAATATCCATCGCCGCAGGCGATACCTTTAATTCCGAATTCCGAATTCAATAAACGTCTATCCCCTTGCGGCAGAGCAGGCCGCGGGTAAAAATAAAGGGCGTCTCCTCCGGGAGGACTACCTCTTTAAGAGATGTGCAGCCGGAGAACAGGTTCTTCGAGGCGGTCTTAAGGCTTGCGGGGATAGTTATGGTCGTCAGGGCAACGCAGTTCTCAAAGGCGAGGCTGTCTATTTTTTCAAGCCCCTCCGGCAATACGGCTGAGGTAAGTGCGCGGCAGTCCTTGAAGGACTCAGGCCCCAGTGTTCTCACACTGTTAGGAAGCTCCAGCAGGTCAAGGCTAGAGCAGCCGTCAAAGGCGCTGTCGCCTATGGCAATGACGCTGTCCGGGATAGCAATGGAGATAAGATTACCGCACTCGGAAAACGTCTCTTTCTCTATCTTCTCAACGCCGTGAGGAATGATGAAATACACCAGCTTGCGGCAGTTTAAGAACGCCTGTGAGCCTATGCTGCCAGCCTTGCCGGGAGTATAGACTGTTACCAGCTCGTCGCAGAAGCCGAAAGCCCGGTAGCCGATGCGCCCGATAGTCCCCGACACTCTCACAGAGGCAAGGCTCTTGAAGTTTACAAAGGCGCGGTCGCCTATCTCTTCGGCATCGCCGGAGATTTCAATGGTGGTAAGAGAGCCGCAGCCTATGAAGGTGTCCTCCTGTATCCTGCCGAAATTGCCGGTAACGTTTACGGACACCAGCTGGGGACAGTGTGCAAAGGCCTCGTAGCCCACCTCCTTCACGCTGCCAGTGACGGTGACTGTCCGCAGCCGCTTGCAGCCGTAGAAAACGTGGTCTGAGATGGTGACCGCCCTGCTCTGTATGACTACGGAGGTAAGCTCATCACAGTCGAGGAACACGCCGTGGCCGATGAACTCCACCGTTGATGGAAAAGTTGCAGCTACCAGCTTGGTGCCGGCAAAGGCGCAGTCTCCCACAGTGACTGCTCCCTCCGATATGGAAACGGAGGTGAGCTGGCGGCAGTGCATAAATGCGCTGTTGCCTATTTCGGTGACGCTGCGCGGTATCATTACGGCGGTAAGGTTGGTGCAATCCTTAAAGGCCTCCCGCCCTATTACCCTGACCTTATCAGTAAGGGTGACATAGGAAAGGCTGATGCAGTCAGCAAAGGCCTCGGCGCCTATCTCGGAGCAGGCCAGAGTCACAGAGGTCATGCGTCCGCAGCCGTGGAAGGCCTTTTCTCCCAGCTTATCCACTCCCGCCGGAACGGAAGCAGAGGAAAGGCGGGTTCCGAAGAACGCCCTCTCGCCTATGAAACGCACGCTCTGCGGCAGGGCTGCCGCGGACAGAGATATACAGCCCTCGAAGGCGGCAGCGCCTATCTTTTCCAGTCCGTTGTTCAGGTAGGCGGCGGTGAGCTTTACACATTTTGCAAAGGCCTCATAGCCGATGCTTATTGTCGTCTTTGGGAGATGTATGCTCCTTAAAGCGGAGCCGGAAAAGGCGGCCTCGCCTATCTCCCGCACGCCCTCCGAGAGGGTGACGTCAAGCAGGCGGCTACAGGCGGCAAAGGCGGCATAGCTGACCTTCCTTATCCCGGCAGGGACGGTGACGGTCTCGACAGCGCTGCCGTAAAAGGCGCCGTCTCCCAGCTTGAAGAGGCTGTCCGGCAAACTTATATGTGAAAGCGCCGTTCCTGCGAAGGCGTACTCCCCTATCGCTTTTAACCCCAGAGAAAGGGTGACGGCGGCTAAGTTTTCGCAGTTCATAAAGGCGCGGGCGCCTATTTCCCGGAGCTTTCTCGGCAAGACTATCTCGGTGAGGTAGGGGCACTCATAAAACGCCTCCTCGCCGATACGGATAACGGAGGCTGGAAAGGTGACAGCAGTGAGTCGGGGGGAGGAATAAAAAGCCCTGTCCCCGATTATTTTTACTCCCTCGGGTATCTCGGCGGTTATCTCCGCCCCTCCGGGGATATATTCAAGCAGTACGTCGTTCTCGATGCGGTAGGTCGCCATAGCTATTCCTCCTTTTTATGCGGGGTCTGTCGTTATTTTCAGTATACCAAAGCGGAGGTGTTTTGTCAATTATTTTTAGTCCGCGCTGCGCTCCTTCGTCGCTGCCGCTCGTGCGGGCGTGTTTCCCCTGTGCCGCGGCCGGAGTCTGCCCGTACTGTGACCTTAGGTACTCGCATTTCACAGGGTGAGATTTGAGGTTCGTTTTCAACCTGAATATTTTATTCTATATATCTATAAATGTAACGTATAGTTCATATATTATACTTATTTAGTTCACTTATATTGTTTATAATTACATAGTAATTTGATAGGTTTTATCGAAAATATGTTTTGAGAGGTAATCATCATGGCTGAATTACTTAAGGTACAAGGGCTCACCGTCACCGCGGAGGACACCGAGCTGCTCCACGGAGCGGAGCTTACTATAGGCGAGGGGGAGACCCACGTTTTAATGGGTCCCAACGGAGCCGGCAAATCCACACTGGGAAGCACCATAATGGGCTCGCCGGAATACACCGTCACCGGCGGCAGCATATTCTTTGACGGCGAGGACATCACCGAGGAATCGGCGGACAAGCGTGCAAAGCGAGGGCTGTTCATTTCTTTCCAGAACCCTATCGAGATAGGGGGCATCACCCTTTCCGACTTTATGCGCACCGCACTGGAACAGATAACCGGCAAGCGGATAAAGCTCTTCGACTTCCGCAAGAGGCTTTATGCTGCTATGGATATCCTGGAAATGGATCACTCCTACGCTGACAGAGACCTGAACGTGGGCTTCTCTGGCGGTGAGAAAAAGAAGGCGGAAATTCTCCAGCTGCTGATGCTGAGACCCCGTCTGGCTATCCTTGACGAGACCGATTCAGGTCTGGACGTTGACGCTGTCAAGACAGTTTCCAAGGGTATTGAAGAATACCTGAAAAGCTGCGGCGGCTCGCTGCTCATCATCACACACAACACCAAGATACTGGAAGCCATCAAGGTGGACAGGACACACATCATCGTCAGCGGCAAAATAGTCGCTGAGGGCGGCGCCGAGCTGGTGGACTATGTGAACGAAAACGGCTTTGAGAAATATATCGGGGAGAAAGCATAATGAAAGAAAAGACAACCGTTGCGGACGTTGACCGCTCGCTCTACGACTTCCGCTATGAGGAGGACGAGGCGGACAGGCTCTCTAGCGGCATAACGCCGGAGATAATCCGGGAGATATCCGCGGAGAAGGGCGACCCGGAGTGGATGCTGGACTTAAGGCTTAAGGCTCTGGATATATACAACCGCACTAAAATGCCCGAATGGGGGCCTTCGATAGAGGGGCTGGATATGGACAACATCGTTACCTATATCCGTCCGAAATCGAGAATGAACACCGACTGGAACGACGTTCCGGAGGACATTAAGAACACCTTTGAGCGTCTGGGAATACCTCAGGCGGAGAGAGAGTCGCTGGCGGGAGTGGGAGCGCAGTACGATTCCGAGCTGGTCTACCACAACGTCAGGAAAGAGGTAGCGGAGTCGGGAGTGGTCTACACCGACCTGGAAAGCGCTATGCACGACGAGCGCTACGCCGAGCTTATCCGCTCCCACTTTATGAAGCTGGTGCCGCCCACCGACCACAAGTTCGCAGCGCTCCACGGTGCAGTATGGTCGGGAGGCTCCTTTGTGTACGTTCCCAAGGGAGTTAAGCTGGAAATACCTTTACAGTCCTACTTCCGGCTGAACGCCAAGGGTGCAGGACAGTTTGAGCATACCCTCATCATCGTGGAGGAGGACGCCTATCTGCACTTCATCGAGGGCTGCTCCGCTCCGAAATATTATGAGGCGGGGCTACACGCCGGCTGCGTTGAGCTGTTCGTGGGGAAGAATTCCACCCTGCGCTACTCCACCATTGAGAACTGGTCGAAGAATATGTACAACCTCAACACCAAGCGGGCGATAGTTGCCGAGGGCGCAAAGGTTGAATGGGTATCCGGAAGCTTCGGCTCCCACGTTTCCTACCTCTACCCTATGAGCATATTAAACGGCAAGGGGGCAAGGGCTGAATTCACCGGCATCACCTTTGCAGGCGAGGGACAGAACCTCGACACCGGAGCCAAGATAGTCCACAATGCGCCGGAGACCTCATCGTATATGAACACCAAGTCCATATCCAAGAGCGGAGGCATCAGCACCTTCCGCAGCTCGGTGCAGATAAACGAGAACGCTGTGGGCAGCAAGTCGGCAGTGAGCTGTGAATCGCTGATGCTGGACGGCATCTCCCGCTCGGACACTATACCCATAATGGACATCCGCACCGACAAGGCAGACGTGGGCCACGAGGCCCGCATCGGGCGCATCAGCGACGAGGCGGTGTTCTACCTTATGAGCCGCGGCCTTGACGAGCAAACTGCCAAGGCAATGATAGTCAGTGGCTTTGCAGACAACGTATCAAAGGAGCTGCCGCTGGAATACGCAGTTGAGATGAACAACCTCATCAAGCTGGAAATGATAGGCAGCATAGGTTAAGGAGGTGCGGTATGCAGACAGTAAAATACAACATCCTGCCGGTGCCGACCTTCGCGGTATTCGGTGTGAATTATGCCGAGACGGAGCAGCTTGACTACGCCCCGCAGGAGACAGTCACACTTGACGGTTCCTCCAAGGATACGGCAAGGGCGGAGATAGCTCTTGCGGATAACGAGAGCGCTCTTTATAATATAGCTGTACAAGAAAACGGACAGCAAATACTGATACAGTTCTGCTCATCTCAGGGCAGAGGCAGGCTTGAAACTGAAGTCACCGCCAGCAGCGGCGCTGAGGTGAAGCTGGTGCAGGTAATTGAAAACGGCGGGGAGCAGCTGATAAACACAGTGAAGGCTTCCCTCGCGGCAAACGCTCACTTTGAGCTGGTGCAGATATATCTGGGCGGGGCCGACATCATCAGCGAGGTCAGAACCTCCCTTGAGGGACGAGCCTCCCGCTTTGATGCCGCCATAGGCTATTCCCTTTCGGAAAAGGACAAGCTGCGGCTGAACGTGGTGGCAGACCACATCGGCAGAAAGAGCCTTTCGCAGATAGATGTAAAGGGTGTGCTGGACGGCGAGAGCAGCAAAACCTTCTGCGGCACCATCGACTTCAAGCAGGGAGCCTCCGGCGCCAAGGGTGCCGAGAACGAGGAAGTTCTGCTGATGACCGACAGCGTCCGCAACAAGACCGTTCCGCTGATACTCTGTGCGGAGGAGGACGTTGAGGGTGCTCACGGCGCCTCCGTCGGGCGCATCGACGAGGAGCAGCTTTTCTATATGCAGTCGCGGGGCATACCCGCCGACGAGGTCTACTCGCTTATGGCGAGGGCAAGGCTGGCGCAGATAATCTCCCGCATAGGAGATGAGGAGGCCCAGCGCAGAGTTTACCACGCTGTGGGGAGTGATACCAATGAATAAACTGATGAGCAAGGCGGATTTTCCTGTCTTTGAGAAATACCCGTCCCTTGCCTATCTTGACAATGCGGCGACTACCCAGAAGCCCCGACAGGTCTTAGAGGCCGTCGACCGCTACTACCGGGAGGAAAATGCCAATCCCCTGCGAGGGCTTTACGGCTTAAGCGTAGCGGCAACGGAGGCCTACGAGAACGCCAGAGAAAAGGTGAGAACCTTCATCGGGGCTAAAAGCACCCGTGAGATAGTCTTTACCCGCAACGCCACCGAGAGCCTCAACCTTGCAGCGCACAGCCTAGGCAGAGTCTTTGTCTCCGAGGGGGACGAGGTGCTGGTGGCTATATCCGAGCACCACAGCGATATGCTCCCCTGGCAGGGACTGGCTGAGGAGAGAGGGGCTGAGATAAGCTATCTCGAGTGCAGCGAGGAAGGGGAATACACCGTCGAGGCACTGGAAAAGGCGCTGACCCCTAAGACAAAAATATTTGCCATAGCCCAGATCTCCAACGTGTACGGCAGGGTGAACCCTATCAAAGAGATGGCAAAGGTCTGTCATCACAACGGCACGCTTCTTGTCTGTGACGGCGCACAGAGCGTCCCCCACATTGCCGTTGACGTTCAGGAGCTGGGGGCGGATATACTGGTGTTCTCCGGACACAAAATGCTGGCGCCTATGGGCATCGGCGTGCTTTACGGCAGGCAGGAGCTTCTGGAAAAAATGCCTCCCTTCCTGACAGGCGGAGAGATGATCGAGACCGTAACCCTCTGCGGGGCGACCTACGCCGAGCTGCCTCACAAATTCGAGGCCGGCACCGTCAATGCCGGCGGAGCCGTTGGGCTGGGTGCGGCCATAGACTACATCAACGAGATTGGCTTTGAGAATATCGAAAGGCGCGAGGCGGAGCTGACGGCTCTGGCCTTTGAGCAGATGAAGGATATCCCCTATGTTCACATCATCGGATCGGAAAAAGCGCAGGAGCACTGCGGTATAATCACCTTTACGGTGGAGGGGGTACACCCCCATGACATCGCGGCGCTAATGGATATGGAGGGGGTTGCCGTCAGGGCGGGGCATCACTGCGCCCAGCCGCTGCACCACTTTATTGGCATACCCTCAACGGCGAGAATGAGCCTTGCGTTCTATAACGATGAACAGGACGTAGAGAAATTCATCACAGCCCTTAAGGGCTTAAGGAGGAAGATGGGCTATGGAGAATGAGCTTTACGGACAGGTGCTGCTGGACCACAATATGCACCCCTTCCACAAGCACGAGCTTGAAGGAGCTACCTGCTCCCACGAGGGGATAAACCCCAGCTGTGGCGACGATATCGTGCTTAAGCTGACGGTCAAGGACGGCGTCGTTACCGACGGAGCCTTTCAGGGCAGCGGCTGCGCTATCTCTCAGGCATCAGCGGATATAATGCTGGAGCTGGTCATCGGCAGGAGCGTGGAGGAAGCGCTTCATCTTAAAGACCTCTTCTCGAAAATGATAGAGGGAACCATCACCGATGAAGAGCTTGAAGAGCTGGACGAGGCGGGAGCCTTACAGAACGTTTCGCATATGCCCGCAAGGGTGAAGTGCGCTATGCTTGGCTGGCGCACGCTGGAGACTCTTTTAAAGGAAGATGAATAATGATAACCAGAGACGAAGCCTTCGAGCTTCTTAAGGAATACAACAAGGAGCCATTTCACCTGCGCCATGCGCTGACGGTGGAGGGGGTAATGAAATACTACGCCCGGGAGCTGGGCTACGGCGACGAGGAAGAATTCTGGGGGATAGTGGGTCTGCTCCACGACCTGGATTTTGAGATCTACCCCGAGGAGCACTGCATACGCTCTCAGGAAATAATGCGGGAGCGGGGAATCGACGAACGCATCATTCACGCCACCGCCAGCCACGGCTATGAACTGACCGTTGACATCAAGCCGGAGCATGAGATGGAAAAGGTGCTCTACGCCTCCGACGAGCTGACCGGCCTCATCTGGGCGGCGGCGCTGATGCGGCCCTCAAAGAGCGTGCAGGACTTGGAGCTGAAGTCCGTCAAGAAAAAGTACAAGGCGGCGAACTTTGCCAAGGGCTGCTCAAGAGAGGTCATCGAGCGGGGAGCAGAAATGCTGGGCTGGGAGCTGGACGAGCTCATCAGCCGGACTATCCTTGCAATGAGAGACTGCGAGGAGGAAGTCAATGCCTACGGCTACTGACTTAAGCGTACTCGTTGCCATGAGCGGCGGAGTAGACAGCTCTGTGGCGGCATTTCTGCTCTCGAAGGAAGGCTACTGCTGCGAGGGGACAACTATGCGCCTCTACCGCACCACCGAGCTTGGAGTGAAGTCCTTGCGCACCTGCTGCACCCAGAGCGACATCAACGATGCGGCACAGGTAGCAGCGGACATCGGCATCCCCTTTGAGGTGACGGAGATGACTGCCGATTTCCGCAGCTGCGTTATCGACCGCTTCGCGCAGGTGTATCTCTCAGGCGGAACGCCCAACCCCTGCATCGACTGCAACAGCTATATGAAGTTCGACCGGCTGCTGGTGCTGGCAATAGAGCGCGGGTTTGACTATATCGCTACGGGCCATTATGCGCAGGTTATCTACGATGAGAGCACAGGCAAGTACCTGCTGAAAAAGGGACTAGACCAGAGCAAGGATCAGAGCTATGTGCTGTATATGCTGGGGCAGGAGCAGCTATCCCATCTGCTGCTGCCGCTGGGCGGCCTTCACAAAACGGAGGTCAGAGCCATTGCTGAGGAGCAAGGCTTTGTCAATGCCCGCAAGCGTGACAGTCAGGACATTTGCTTCGTGCCGGACGGCGACTACGCCCGCTTTTTAGAGCATCACACCGGCAGGCATTTCGAGGAGGGCGACCTGCTGGACACCGCCGGCAATGTCATCGGCAAACACAAGGGAGCCGTAAGGTACACTGTGGGACAGCGGAAGGGCATCGGGTATTCCTCCGACCGCCCGCTTTACGTTGTCTCAAAGGATATGGAGAAAAACACCGTCACCCTAGGCGAGGAGCGGGAGCTTTACTCCGGCACTCTTTACGCCGAGGAGGTAAACTGGATCTGCGGCGAGCCGTCAGCGCCGCTGCGGGTAACGGCAATGACCCGCTACCGTTCAAGGCTCTGCCCTGCCACCGTTTACCCGGAGGGGGAAGGCTTTAAGCTCAAATTCGATGAGCCCCAGCGGGCCGTTACTCCCGGACAGGCAGTCGTCCTCTACGACGGCGACACCGTTTTAGGCGGCGGGACTATCTCAAAAACAGAAAAATGACCGGACAGGTGAATTTCACCCGTCCGGTCTTGTTTTATTCTCCTAAGGTAAACTGCTTTGAGCGCTCAAAGGCCTGTGCGTTGAAATCATCTCCAAAGCTCTCTCTCACTCTCTCGGCGTAGCGCTTGCCGGAGGTGAGCTTTTCCTTTTGTAGACGTATTATATCCAGCTTGCGGCGGTCTTCACCCAAAGTGCAGAAATAGGCGGTCATTCTGTCAAGGAGCGCCAGTGCCTCGGACTTCAGCTCAGGGGATATGTCATAATGCGCTGCACGCTTCATCTTCTCTATGCCATGCTCCTGCGCCATTCTATCCGGCAGAGGCAGGTCGAGGGAGATGAGATACAGGATAAGCAGCTGAGCGAACTCTATGTCCTCCTCAAAGATGCCGTAGGGGGCAAGGGGGTCAAGGTCGTACATTCTTAGCTCAATGTGGTCGATGCCGCCCTCTAAAAGTGCCTCAAGGCTGTTTTCTCCCCGGGGCTTTAGGCGTATGGGATAGTAGAGCTCGGAGGCGGAGACCAGCTTGCCGTCGTTGACGTAATCCTGAATGCTCTTGCAGTAGGCATAAAGGGAGGAATAGTCCAGCGAGGGAGTGAAGTCGTTCCAGTAGCCAATCTCGCTGCATCGCGGAGAGGCATACTCCCCCTGCTCGCTTATAAAGCCGCTGTCGTAAACGGAGCTGGCGGCGGTCAGCAGGACTATGAGCCAGCTGTGGAGTGCCAGACGGGCGGCAAGGGTAAGGTAGAGCTCGTCTTTTGATGAGCCCCGGGAAAGCTTATCTGCGAGCTCCGGCGCAAAAGAAAAGTTTAGGTGTATACCGGAGAAGAGCATATTCCTCTTGCCGTATTTCTTGGCGAGGTACATTCGGTAGAGCTGCTTGTTTTTAAGCTGCCCGTCAAACTGCGCCACCGGGATATCCTCCTCGCTGTTATAGCGGGGCGGGTTGGAGAATGGCCAGAGGTATTCTCCCCTCTCTTTCAGGACTGCCGCCGCACGCTTATGCTGCTCTGCCAGCAGCTGCACCGCCTCCGCGGGAGAATGAGCAACGGAGGTTATTATCTCCAGCTGGTTCTCGCAGAAGTCCCGGGAGAGGTGAGGGTCGTCGCCGTAGGGGTGGAGGGTCTGGGAAAGAGTCCCCTCTGCGGTGACCCGCAGGGTCTCCCGCTCCAAACCGAAGCCGCCCTCAAACAGCAGGGTCTTGTCTATATTTGCAGGGTCGTAACGCATGGGCTCACCTCTCTGTTTTGGAGTATTCCTCGATGTAATACTCCACCGTCCTGCCGGCGGCGATGCCGTCAGCCATATCCCTGCCGGCGCTGGAAAGCCTTGCGGCCCGGTCAAACAGGGGGGCTATGAACTTTTCCTCGCCGAAGCCCCGGGCCTTCAGCCCGCGCTGGGCGAGAGTAACTATCTCTGTCAGCAGAGAGGAAAGCTCCTGCTTGTCGATGAAATCGGGGATATCTCTGCGGTCAAGGAGAGAACGCAGCTCGGAGGCGGAATAGCCCTTGTGGTAAAGCGTCCTGTCGCTTGCAAGCAGCTTAGCCAATGCGTCCAGCTCGCAGAGCAGACCCAGATGGAAGGCTGCAGGCGCCATTATCTCGCTGACCGGCTGCTCACAGACGCTTCTGAACTCCACCGTTCCTCGGTAGGTAACGTCCTCGAACTTGAAGGAGCGCAGATAGCCCAGGTCGGAAAGCTCCGGCTCGAACTCTATCTGCTTGTAGCCGCCGTCCTCGTAATACTCGCCGGTGACCTTGTCGCTGGAAAAATAGCTGCGCAGGGGGGTGGGCGGGAAGTTTATGTACTTGCCGTCCCGCTCTGTACAGTATATGCTCATAGACTTGATGTATTCCGCCACGTCCTCGGAGGAGGAGAGCTCCACCTCGTACATATCCACATTGTGTGGGTTGAGGCCGTGGAGGCTGTCCCGCCAGAAGTGATCCCTGCCGCAGAGGACGCAGTTATCCTTGCCCCACAGCGAATTGGAAAACAGCACCGCCTTGAAGGGCTCCAGCTTGGTGAACACGTTGAGGGTCTCTGCCAGACGGCTCTCCTCCACATCTATCTGCACCTGCGAGGCGCAGGAGAACAGCCCGAAGTCCGGACGGCTGTGAAATTTCATCAGCTCCGAATACTTGGGGTAGGAGGAAAGGTGGTGCAGCAGCATCCTATACCTTCCGTTGGGGATAGGCTCCCGCTTGTTGATGTCATAGTAGGGGTTGACACCCATTCCCGTCAGAGTATGGCGCTCGGGGGTCAGCACGCTCTGGATAAAGCCGTAGTAGCTCAAGAACCGCTCATAGACATCGGTGAGCTTTTCCTCCGCGCCGAAGGAGAGCTCCAGCGTATTGTAGCTGCAATCGAAGGAGAGGATATCTCCGGTCTTACTGTCCTCTGTCGAGAAGATATTGCCCTCGTCGTCCCGCTTGACGCTGTCGAAGCCGAAGCGCTCAATGAACCTATCGGTGAGCCTGTGCACCAGCTCAAAGTCTACCGGCTTGCGGTCAAGACAGACTACCGGCAGCTCAAACTCCACGCCGGCGCGCAGCGTTCTGCTGCGGCGGGTGGGCTCTATATATTTGTCCTTGATGGCTTTATCAAGGGTCTGTTCGGATATATTACACATAGATATCTCTCCTAGATAGTAAAGTCGAGGCTCTGCATCGCCGCTCCGATAGCATCGACATATTCCTTGCGATGGGGGTGACCGCGGTAGCGCAGTTTGCCGTTCTTGAAGGCGCACAGTGTCGTCAGCGGCAGCGGCTGCCAGAGGTTTGAATCCAACGGGACGGTGGCTATCAACACGCCGCTTTCGTCCTCGCGGTAATAGAGGGTGTCCTTCATATTGACGTGGGCGTACATCTGGCTGCCGTCATAGATGATGAGGTTCAGCTTGTTCCTGTAGGCTATGGACGCCACGCAGTTCTCCACTGCCTTAAAGCGCTCGTACCCTCCCGGAGGGGTGGGGCTGCGGTCAATGAGGGCATTGACACAGTCGATAAGGTAGAGAAGCACCCTCTCGCTATCGGTAGTACCCCGCTGGACGCGCTTGTATTTCAGCAGCTCCAAGCCGTTGAAGATAGTGCCGTTGTGGATAAGCGTCCAGACCCTGCCGCTCTTGTCCCTCAAAGAAAAGGGGTGGCAGTTCTCCTTGAACACGTTTCCTATGGTCGCCCGGCGGATATGAGCCATATACAAGCGACTCTTAACTCCCCTGCCCAGTATCTCCGGCACCAACCTACTTTTGTAGGCTGCCACCGGCTCGGTGGTTATCACCGGGCTCTCCCCTGCCAGCTCGGCTGTGCCCCAGCCGTTGGGGTGGTCATTGCTGTGATCAAAAAACTCCTTTAAGAGGGCGGTGAGGTCCTTCTCCTCCGTCCCCGAAAATCCAAATAACTCGCACATAATACTGCTCCTTTGCAAACGGTATAGTCACTTATTTTCGGCTTACACATTCGCATTCCGGGACAGTTATATATCAATAGCTGCATTGCAAACACCTTACTATTATCAAATTGCCTATCAAATTAATAGGTTTTATATGATTATAGCACGATTTGTATTTTTTGTCAATAGGCAGTCACAAAAAAAGCACCCCTGACGGGGTGCTTGAATGTCCGTTTTTAGCCTTCGGTGCTGCCGCCCTCCGGTGCCTCACCTTGAGCCTTTTGCAGCTTTTCCTTTTGAGCGATTATCGCAGACTTGATGCCGTTAAGCATTTCCTTGGAATATGGAAGATTGGTGCTGCCGGGATCTATGATGAAGCCGTTTACGGTATCTGTCCTCTCGGTGAGGGTCGCCAAATCCGGGAACTTCATCGCAAAGGGCCGGTAATTCTGATCCTTGAAAAACGCCTTCATCTTTTCGATGTCGGTAAAGGCGGGGAAGAAGGTACCGCGCTCCTGATTGTTGATGAGTATGAACTGCGCCTTTGATCTGTCCTGGAATTCCAGCTTTTTGTCCTTGCCCTCTACCAGCTCGGTGGTCTTGGAGATGTTCGCCGGAACAAAGAAGGCCGATCTCATAGTAAGGTTGATGACCTTGTTCTGGGTCTCCTGATTGAAGTTTTCGCGCATTGCAGCGATAGCCTCGAGAAGCTCTGTGTTGTCGATATTCTGCGGGGCCTGCTGAGCATTGATCTGATCTGCCATGATGTTACTCTCCTTTTCTTTCCGCACTGTCCTTTGCGGAGGTATTCTTCTCGTCCTCTAGGTTTTTCTCAATGAGAAAGCTGGGACGGCGCTTCGTTTCAAGATATATTTTGCCAATGTATTCTCCGATGACTCCTATCGCCAGCAGCTGCAGGCCTCCCAGCGCCCAGACGGAAACAACGGTAGTTGTCCAGCCTGCCACTGTCTTGCCCATACACCAGATGACGAAGAAGTATATCAGCATAAAGATAGATACAAGGAACACCAGAAGTCCCAGCGTCGTGATGAACCTTATGGGCTTTACCGAAAGGGAGGTTATCCCCTCCACCGCAAAGGATATCATCTTTTTTAGCGGGTACTTGGACTCCCCTGCCTGCCGCTCGTTGCGGACGTATTCAACGGTGTCGCTCTTGAAGCCCAGCATCGGCACCATTCCCCGCAGGAACAGATTGACCTCTGTGAACTCCTCCAGCGCCTCCACCGCTCTGCGGCTCATGAGCCGGTAGTCAGCGTGGTCGTAGGTTATCTCAACGCCCATTCTCGCCAGCAGCTTGTAGTAGGCTCTGGCAGTGCCCCGCTTGAAGGCGGTGTCCTTCTTTCTGGAAGAGCGCACTCCGTAGACTATGTCACAGCCCTCGGCTCTCTTGTCCAGAAAGCCGTCGATGGCGTTGATGTCGTCCTGGAGGTCGGCGTCCATCGAGACGATGATATCGGAGCTCTCCTTGGCGGTCATAAGCCCTGCCAGCAGAGCGTTCTGATGCCCTCTGTTGCGGGAGAGCTTGAGCCCTGTGAACATAGGTATAGATGAATGCAGCCGCTCGATAAGCTCCCAGGTCTTGTCCTTGGAGCCGTCGTCAACGAACATCACCTTGCTGTCGGGAGCTATCCTGCCCGCCTTGATGAGGGTATCCATTTTTTCTATCAGTGCCCTTGCCGTCAGCGGGAGCATCTCCTCCTCGTTGTAGCAGGGTATGACGATATACAGCGTTTCCATTTTGCGTTTATGCTTTTCCTTTCACTTAAAGCCCGAAAAGGGCTTTTGTGTTTTCTCTTGCCATATCTATCAGCTGCTGCGCCGGAACTCCTTTTATCTCAGCGGCGCAGAGCGCTATGTTCTCTATCATTCTGCTGTCGCAGCGGCTGCCTCTGTAGGGCTCCGGCGCCAGATAGGGGCAGTCGGTCTCGAACAGAAATCTGTCGAGAGGCGCCACCGCAAAGCTTGCCTTGACCTTTCGGGAGTTCTTGAAGGTGAGCACTCCTCCGAAGCCGAGATATAAACCCAGCCCCAGCAGCTCTCTTGCAATTTCCGGAGAGCCGGAAAAGCAGTGTACAACGCCATTTGGCTTGTACTCGTGCATCAGCGCCATAAAGTCCGCCGTCGCCTCCCGCATATGGAAGATAAGCGGCAGCGAATGTTCCTGCGCCAGCTCTATCTGTATACGCAACAGAGCTATCTGCCTATCCCTGTCATAGCCCTCGTAGTGGTAATCAAGCCCCACCTCACCGATGGCCTTTATCTTATCTCCGGTGCGAAAGATATTTTCAAGCTCGCCTTTGGGGTCCTCCGGCAGATTATCCATACACTCCGGGTGAAACCCGACAGAGGTGTAGAAGCTCTCATATCTATTCGCATATTCAAGCCCGAAGCGCATCGAGGAGATATCAGTTGAAGCGTGCATCAGCCCGCAGACACTTGACCCCTCCGAGAGCATTTCGTCCAGCAGACTGTCCCGGTCGGCGTCAAAGGGGGTGCTGTCATAATGACAGTGCGAGTCAAATATTCCTTTCAGCTCCATGCTCTCACCTCAGGAGACGTTTAAATCTTATACACCCCGCGCTCGTCGCCTCTGAAATAGACCACTCTCGGCACCCGGGAGGTTATCCCGCAGGTTATCTCGTAGCCTATGGTCCCGGCAAGGGCAGCCACATCGTCGGCGGTTATTTTCTCGTCCCCGTCTGAGCCGATGAGGGTGACTGTGTCGTGGGGGGCAGCCTCGGGGATATCGGTTACGTCTATCATAAACTGGTCCATACACACCCTGCCGACTATCCTGGCCCTTTTGCCGCGGAGCAGCACCTCTCCCTTATTGGAAAGCGCTCTGGGGTATCCGTCGGCGTAGCCGCAGGTGACGGTGGCTACCGTCATAGGCTTATCGGCGATAAACGTCCTGCCATAGCTGATGCTCTCCCCCGCCTCTATCCTCTTTATCTGTGAGACGGTGGAGCGCAGCTCCATAACGGGGGCAAGCTCAAAGGGCAGCGGGTTCGCAGGGTCGGGATAAAGCCCGTAGAGGATTATCCCCAGCCTTGCCAGCGTGGAGCGGGGGTCGGGGGAATACACCCCTCCCGCGGAGTTTAAGCAGTGGTACTGTGAGAGTGTAACGCCCAGCTTTTCCGCCTCTGCCTTTACCGCGAAGAACTTCTCGGTCTGAGCGGCGGTGTAGGCGATATCCTCCGGGGCGCCTGTGTCGGCGGCGGCATAGTGGGTGAAGATGCCGTCAACTATCAGGTCGTCCATATCGTAAATGTTATAGAGCTTTTTAGCTATCTCCTCCGGCGTGCCCCGCAGACCTATGCGGGTCATTCCAGTGTCTATGGCGACGTGACATCTGAGGGGCTTGCCGGACAGCACCGCATTGATGCTCTCGGCATAGTCCTCGTCGGTTACGGTCTGGATAATGTTATGCTCCGCCAGCTCAGCCACGTTCTCGGGAGGGGTGTAGCCTAAGATGAGTATCTCGCCTGTGATGCCCATATTGCGCAGTCTCAGCGCCTCGTCAGCATTTGAAACAGCAAACCAGCCCACTCCCAGCTCCTTTTCCAGGTAGGGACAGACCGCCAGGTCAGCGTGGCCGTAGCAGCTGGCCTTTACAACGCACATAAGCCCAGTTTCCTCCGGCAGGCAGCCGAGAAAATTCCTCACATTGACGGCAAGCCTGTCAAGGTGTATCTCCGCCCAGGTGCGCTTTAAATACTTCATCTCATACATCTCCCGCTTTGCCCGACTTCGGAGCGTTTTCCGTCCCGAACGGCTATACCAATATATTATAACACCTCTTACAGAAAAAATCAACTGTTTTTGGAAAGTAATTCCGCGGCAGCCCCTTCTCCTGCCCTTCTGACCCTAGAGGCATTAGCCGAAAAATACAAAAGATGTCAAAGTCTGCCTCTTCCTTTTCGGCAATTCGCAGAATATTGAAAAGGCTGTTGACAAGGCGCTTTTTGGCTTATATAATAAAATCAGACAGAAATGAAATTGAAAGAATTGGGTTTTGTTGGGTAACAAACGACCGAAAGGAAATCTTTATGGAAACATTTGACATCTTCTCCGTGTTCACAATGCTCGGCGGACTTGCCTTTTTCCTCTACGGCATGAACGTCATGTCGTCAAGCCTTGAAAAGCTTACCGGAGGCAAGCTTGAGACCGCTCTGCGAAAAATGACCTCCAGCAGGATAAAAAGCCTTCTGCTGGGTATGGGTATCACTATTGCCATTCAATCATCGTCCGCTGTGACCGTTATGCTGGTTGGTCTGGTAAACTCGGGCATTATGCAGCTCGAGCAGACTGTCGCCGTCTGCTTCGGTGCCGATATCGGCACTACACTGACTGCGTGGATACTTAGCTTATCGGGCATAAAGGGCGATAATTTTTTCTTAAAGCTCTTAAAGCCCTCCTCCTTCTCGCCGCTGGTGGCGCTGGCGGGCGTTATGCTCATACTGCTCTCCAAGCGCTCGAAGAAAAAGGATATCGGCTCCATTATGCTGGGCTTCGCCATTCTGATGACGGGTATGACCCTGATGTCGGGAGCCGTTGAGCCGCTGGCTGAATCGGAAAGCTTCCAGAGCGTGCTGGTAGCCTTCAAGAACCCGCTGCTGGGCGTGCTGGTGGGTGCCGCCTTCACAGGCATTATCCAGAGCTCCGCCGCCTCCATCGGTATTTTGCAGGCCTTTTCCCAGACCGGGGGAATGACCGTCGGCATGGCGGCGCCTATCATAATGGGTCTCAACATCGGTACCTGTGTCACCGCCCTGCTCTCCAGCATAGGCGTCAAGAAGAGCGCCAAGAGAGTTGCCGCTATACACATCTCGATAAAGATAATCGGTGTGCTGGTGCTGCTGCCTGTAACACTGATACTGGAAGCAACCGTTGCCAAGGACTTCTTCGACAACACCATCAACCCTGTGGGCATAGCCATCGGGCACTCCATTTTCAACATCGCCATCACCCTGCTACTGATGCCCTTCTCCAATCAGCTGGTGAAGCTCTCCAAGAAAATAGTCAAGGACAAGGAGGGCGACTCCGCCGCAAGCGAGGACGGTCCCGAGCTGGATATGAACCTCTTCAGGATACCCGCCGTTGCGGTAGAGGCCTGCCGAGGTGCTGCCGTCGAGATGGCAAGGCATACGGAAGCTACCATCACCGACGCTATGAACGTGCTTCGCAGCTATGACGGGCTGCTGGCGGAAAAGGTAGTGGAGGGAGAGCAGCTCATCGACCGCTACGAGGACAAGCTGGGGGCATATCTTGTGAAGATATCCAAATCCTCTGTCACATCGTCTGACGGGCGCAAGGTCTCCAAGATGATGCATGTCATCGGCAATTTAGAGCGCATTTCCGACCACGCCGTTAATCTAGTGGAGTCGGCGCAGGAGCTTAGGGACAAGGAGTTCCACTTCTCCACAGAGGGTGCAAAGGAGATAGAGATAATCTGCTCCGCCGTCACCGAGAACATACATAACGCCATTCAGGCATACATTGACAATGACCTTGCTTTGGCTCACAAGGTAGAGCCCCTGGAGGAGGTAGTTGACACTATCATCATCGAGCTGAAGAACCGCCACATCGAGCGGCTTCAGGCAGGGGAATGTACCGTTGAACTGGGGTACATCTTCCAGGATATACTCATCAATTTAGAGCGCATCTCCGACCACTGCTCCAACATCGCGGGCTGCCTGATCGAGATAGACGAAAAGACCAACCTGCACGAATACCTAAGCGACGTAAGAGTAAACGACGAGCAGTTCAGAGAGCTCTACTCGCAGTTCTCAGAAAAATATTTCTCAAAGCTGGAGGCTTGAATATGGCTTTATTTACCTCTTCTCCCCTCTCGGACGAAAGCGTTATGCGCATTATGAGCTGCACCCTGCTGGACGACCCCTCTGCAATACTCGGGGGCCTGAGTGAGCTGACCCTTTCCTATGTGGACTTTGACGGCAGGGAGCAGACCGGAATGATGATCTGCGACTCCGCTCTGGCGGACGACCTGCTTTACATATTTGAAAAGCTCTTCAAGGCGGGCTATCAGATCGAGAATATAAAGCCCTCCGATGAATACTGCGGCGATGACAATTTGATAATGGCGGACAACTGCTCCTCCTGCTTCAACTACCGTTGCGTGGACGGCACCGACACCCTCTCACTGCACGCCTTCGGCAGAGCGGTGGACATCAATCCCCGCTACAACCCTTATATCGTGAACGGACGCATCCTCCCTCCCAACGGTGCGGAGTACGCCGACCGGACAAAGGACTTCCCTCACAAGATAGATGAGAGCGACCTTTGCTACAAGCTGTTTACCAAGCGCGGCTGGAGCTGGGGCGGCCACTGGAAGTCGGAAAAGGACTACCAGCATTTCTACAAGCAGTAAGCGTGGTTATGGTGCATATTTTAGCTCTCCCGGTGGAGACAAAAGTGTGCAATCCTACGAAAATACGCCCTCCCGCTTGACTTTTTGAGTACAGCGGGGTATAATAATAAAGCTGTCGGGCTGAAATTTTCAAAAAAGCCTTGACATTTAATATACAATGTGTTATAATATTTAATGTTGTGACACATCCTTAAGCTGGTGTAGCTCAGTTGGTAGAGCAGCTGATTTGTAATCAGCAGGTCGGGGGTTCGAGTCCGTCCACCAGCTCCATCAACTGGCTTAAAATAGAATATGGGAGAGTTCCCGAGTGGCCAAAGGGGGCAGACTGTAAATCTGTTGCTTCTAGCTTCGATGGTTCGAATCCATCCTCTCCCACCAAAAATTTCCCAAGCTCCGCTTGGGAAATTTTTGTATTATTCATTCTTCATTATTCGTTATTCATTCTTCATTTCCGCTATTCACTGCCCGCCATTCAAAAAAGCTGCTTTACAAAACTAATTAACTTTACCTCTCTCCT